>JAJYHU010000045.1 GCA_021784615.1 Acidobacteriota bacterium
TTCGTCGATCTCCTTTTGCGAGGCCAGAAAGACAAAAGGGATGTCGGCGGTTTCACTTCGGACGCGCAATTTTTCAATCAAGGCGCGGCCATTCATGACGGGCATGGAGTAATCCGAAATAATCAGGTCCGGACGGTTCTCAATCGCCTTGACCAGGGCGTCGGCTCCGTCGGTCGCCGTGATGAGTTCCCCGCATTTTTCGAGGCTCTGGCAGAGCAGCTTCAGGATGGTTGGGTTATCGTCAACCAGCAGAATTTTAAGCAGCGATGGCACCATTCCAGTTTTCAGGCTCCAAGCTGCCGATCTTTTTGTAAAGGATGGATTCAGCTTGAGGCGCGATACTCTCCTGACTTGCCGCCGCTCTTGTGCAAGAGCCTCAAAGCCGTAATCTCGATTCCGTGATCGAGAGCCTTGCACATATCGTAAAGGGTCAAGGCTGCGACGGCGGCGCCCGTTAGGGCCTCCATTTCCACGCCGGTGGGGCCTGTGGAGCGAACCGTCGCGGAAATCCTGACGCCATTCTTGCAAAATTCGGCTTGAACATCAATATGGCTTAGCAGGAGCAGATGGCAAAGCGGGATCAACTCCGCCGTGCGCTTGGCCGCGGCGATTCCCGCCACGCGTGAAATTTCAAGCGGATCGCCTTTGGGATTTTCCCTGATGGCCCGCAGCGTTTGCGGTTTCATTTTGACCAGAACGCCGGCGACGGCCTGGCGGGCGGTCTCGGCTTTGTTCGAGACGTCAACCATGCGCACGCCTCCTTTGTGGTCGTAATGGCTCAGATTTTTGGACTGGTTCTTTTTCACCGGATCCGATTCCTTCCCTTGCCAGAAATGCCGCCCAGCAGGCGCGAGGCTTTTAAGATAATCCTGGCAGCACATCCACCCAAGCGCCAGCCTGGAGCGTGCTCTCATCAGGATGAATTACCAATAAACAATTGGCGCCAGCGGCCCCAACGAGATCCCCCGACCCGTGCCATTCTATAAGTTGGACCAGAGGTTCCGAATCGCGGGTTTCGACCCGCGCCGGCACAAACCTGGTGAACCCGACCTTATGCTGGAGCGAACTTCCCAATCGGGCCCGCAAGAATTGTGGCCGTTCGAATTTTCCCCCTCCAAGCGCTTGAATTGCCGGCCGGACGAAAAGCTCAAACGTCACAAAGCTGGAAACCGGATTGCCGGGGAGCCCAAAGAAGAATGTACCCTGTGCGCGCCCAAAAACCACGGGTTTACCGGGCCGCAGGGCCACGCTTTGGAAAGAGAACTGCGCGCCCAAGCCCGCCAGAACTTCTTTGACAAAGTCATACTTGCCCACCGAGACGCCGCCGCTCAGCAGCAAGAGGTCCGCCTTTAGCCCTTCCTGCACCACTTGCCGCAACGCTTCTTTCTCATCCGGCCCAACGGCCATCTCCCGGGGAATGGCTCCTGCAGCTATCGCCAATGCGGAAAGCATGGCCGAATTGCTATTGCGAATCTGGTACCATTCCGGTTCCTGATCGGCCGGAACGATCTCATCACCCGTCGGAAGAATGGCCACAATCGGCTTGCGGCAGACGGAGACGCGCGCTTTGCCCACCGAAGCCAGCAATCCTATTTCGCCTGCTCCTAAACGCCTTCCGGGCGGCAAAACATGGCGTCCTTTCGCGGCCTCGCTGCCTTGGCAAACGACATTTTCAAAGGCTTTGAGCGGGCGTTCGATTTGAACCCAATCGCCTTCGACGCGCGCATGCTCGGCCATCGCCACCGCATCGGCGCCCGCCGGCAACGGCGCGCCGGTCATGATTTCGACGCATTGGCCTTCCTCAACCGGGGATTGCGGGTATTGGCCGGCCCGAACTTCTCCCACCAACTTGAGTGTTACCCCGATGCGGTTAACGTCTTTGGAACGGACGGCAAACCCGTCCCGCATCGAGCGGTGGAAAGGAGGATAGTCTCGGTCCGCCTGAACGTGTTCGGCAAGGATTCTACCGCTCGCCTCGCTGAGCGGCACGATTTCAGTTTTGAGACTTAGGTTGGCCGCGGCAAATTTTTCTTCGAGAGCCGAGAGAGCTTGTTCATAGCTAAGCATGATGGCGACTGGCTGGGAGCCGCTCCTTCGCATCTTGAATACATCGCCGGCCGCGAGCCCTCGGCGGAGTGATGGGTTACCTTGAAGCGCTCAAGTTAGCAAAACGGCTCTCGTCCCGCCAGATGGCTTGCCCGCGTTCGGGGCCGGTTGAGATCATGGCGATCTCCACCCCAACTTGATCGGAGAGAAAGCGCAAGTAATCCTTTGCCTTTTGGGGAAGCTCGGAAAAATCCTGGAGCCCGTAGGTGGGTTGTTTCCAACCCGGCAGGGTGCGGTAGTGGACCTTAACTTGGCTTAGGATGTCGATGTCGGCCGGAAAGCTCGTAAGCTTTCTTCCTTCGTATTCGTATTCGACGCCGACGGGAATTTCTTCCAGGGTATCCAGGATGTCCAGCTTCGTGATGATCATGGCATTGAGGTTGTTTAACCGGGCGCCGTAGCGCGCGGCGGGAACGTCGAACCACCCGCAGCGCCGCGGGCGCCCGGTCACCGCCCCGAACTCGCTTCCCCTGGTCCGCAATTCCTCGCCTTCGCGGCCATGAATTTCCGTGGGGAAAGGCCCGCTGCCGACGCGTGTCGTGTAAGCTTTGGAGACTCCAAGCACCGCGCCGATACGAGTCGGACCCACTCCCGTACCTGTCGACGCTCCTCCTGCCGTGGCGCTTGAGGACGTCACGTACGGATACGTTCCATGGTCGATATCGAGCAAGGTGCCTTGAGCTCCTTCGAACAGAACCCGCTTGCCGCGATCCATTTCCGTATTGAGATATTCCGAAACGTCAACCAGGCGGGGAATCAATTGCCGCGCCGTTTCAAGATACTGCCCAATCCACTCATCGCCGCCGAACGGCGTGCCTTCAAACAGCGCCGAAGCGATCCGGTCTTTCTCGGCCAAAACTTCCTTGCACTTCCGCAGAAACGCCTCCGGGTTGCGCAAGTCGCAGGCGCGCAGTCCGCGCCGGGCGGATTTGTCCTCGTAGGTGGGGCCGATGCCCTTGGCGGTTGTGCCGATCCTTGCCCCGCCGCGAACCTGCTCCGCCGCCACTTCATGGCTGCGATGGTACGGCATGATCAGGTGGGCCCGGTCACTGACCAGGAGCCTGTTGCCGACCTTGATGCCGGCTGCTTCCAGCGCCTCAAGTTCCCGGGTCAAGGCCTCGGGGTTGACGACAACTCCCGGGCCGATAACGCCGACCGTGTCCTTCCACAGGATTCCCGTCGGCACTAGCTGCAGGATAAATTTCTTGCCGTTGGCAATCACCGTGTGTCCGGCATTGGCGCCGCCTTGATAGCGCACCACGATGTCAAAGCGCTCGGATAGGGCGTCAACAACCTTCCCTTTGCCTTCGTCTCCCCACTGGAGGCCTACCACCACAACGTTTGTACTTTCTTCAGTCATCTTTACGCCTTTAAAAAACCGACACCATCCTCATATTGTAACCTGACCCGTATGAGATTTGGCGGGTTAATTGACAAGAATGGGTTGCTCGTTTTCAACGCCTCAGCAGGCGGAAGCTTCGCCGGCATTACCGTTCTGCCGGACCGCCGATGCGCGCATAAAAGTCAGATATTCTTATCGAGCAGCCTGGCGATGAAATCTTTGGGTTTCGCGCCGACAATTTGGTCCTGGATCTGGCCGTTCTTAAATAACAAGAGTGTAGGAATGCTTCGAATATTGTAACGGCTCGCGACGGATTGGTTCTGATCCACATTCAACTTCCCAACCTTAGCCCGACCCGCGTAGTCGGCGGCGATCGATTCAACCGCTGGACTCATCATCCGGCAAGGCCCGCACCACTCAGCCCAAAAGTCCACAAGGACGGGCTTTTCGGATTTCAACACTTCTTCTTCAAAGTTCTGATCGGTAAATTCCAGGGTGTCGTAACCTGCCATTCTTCAATTCCTCCTGCAAAATAGCGAATTTAACCCTCACTTATGCCGCGGATTTGGGCGAATTTTTCCTCAGTTTGGCTTCATAGAGGCTCTGGTAGAGAGCTGCGTAACTCTTTGCGGACTGGGTCCAGGAAAAATCCTGCTTCATGCAGTTCTGTTGCAGTTTTAACCAGGCATTCCTATCCCGAAAGGCCTTGAGGGCTTGTTCGATGCATCCCAGCAACGCCTGCGCCGAATAACTGCTGAATTTAAATCCCGTGCCGTTTTCTCCGTCGAACGGCGCAATGGTATCGTCCAGTCCGCCGGTGGCCCGGACCACGGGCACCGTCCCATATTTCAGGCTGTAGATCTGATTCAGCCCGCAGGGTTCATATCGCGACGGCATGACGAACAGATCGGCGCCTGCTTCAATTTGATGGGCCAAGGCGTTGTCATAGGCGACGCGCACCAGAAACTTCTCGGGAAATCTCTCGGCGAGAGAACGGAAGAGCTCTTCGTATTCGGGCTCGCCGGTTCCGAGCGCCACGATGTAGAGGTCCTTCAGCATCAATTCATTAGCGATCTTGGCGATAAGGTCAAAGCCCTTTTGCGTCACAAAGCGGGAAACGATTCCGAGGACAGGGCGGTCCATCGCAGCTTGATGGGCGCCCATCTTTTCAAGCAGCGCCTTTTTGCAAGCTTCTTTTCCCTGCATGTTCTCGGGCGTAAAATTTGCCGGGATCAATTGATCCGTGGCGGGGTTCCACTCCTCGTAATCGACGCCGTTCAGAATGCCTTGAACGCTCTCGGCGCGGTTTCTCAACACCCCTTCCAGTCCATACCCGAATTCTTCCGTCTGGATCTCCTGGGCGTACTTTTGGCTGACCGTCGACACGGCATCCGAGAAAACGATCCCGCCCTTCAGCAGGTTAACTTTGCCGTAATACTCCAAGCCTTCAATTTTGAAGAGGCTTTTGTCCAGCGAGATCTCCGCCATAATGTCCGGAGGAAACAGGCCTTGATAGGCGATGTTGTGGATGGTAAACAGCACGGAAGTATGCTCAAAAAACGGGTCGTTGGCGTAGAGGCTGCGGAGATAAGCAGGGACCAAAGCGGTTTGCCAGTCGTGGCAATGAATGACCTCGGGCGGCTTGGAGCCGCGCTTCATGAATTCGAGCGCCCCCATAGAAAAGGCCGCAAAACGCAGCGCATTGTCGGGATAATCCTTCCCGCCGGCCATATAGAGCTGGTCGCGGTCGAAGAACTCCGGGCAATCCATCAGATAGGTCCGGACTCCGCCGGCTCCCTCAACTTCTTGTACGGCGGCAAACTTGAAGCCGGAGGAAAGCGGAATGGTGAGGCTGCGGGTGTTTGCAACGATGTTCCCCGGCTGGGTCTTACGGTAACGGGGAAGAATCACTTCGACTTCGTGGCCGAAGGAGGCCAGAGCCTTAGGAAGCGCGCCGACAACGTCAGCCAGTCCGCCGGTTTTCGCGTAAGGCACACCTTCAGATGCTACAAATACAATTTTCACCCGGACTATCCCTTGATATATTCAATTCGGCAAATAAGTTAAATTAGAGGATGGAATCCGCAAAGTCAAGGCGTGGTTGGCAAGTCGCTTCCTAACAAGATGTTCTGCGCCATGCCGATTGCGTTTTGATCCTGGGAAAGACGCCTGCCGCGAAAGTTGGACGGCTGAACCGCTTGATCACTGACGGGCTCGTAACAATAAAGGGGTAGGGTGGGACAGGAGATAATATGTCTATGGCCGGCAGATTTATCACCCATCATGGCACAATCGAACGAGGCGCCGTATGACGACCCTTCTGCGTCACAGAGTAGTTTCCGGTCTTAAATACAAGCTCGTCGATCAAAATCCCCGGCTGAGGCGCTTTTTGTTTTCTCTGATGTGCCGGAATGAGGATGCCGACATCCTGCTTTGCGGCTCCAAGCTGCGCGTCAATCGCAGGGAAGAGCCCGGTTACGTTCACGCTTACAAACATGCGCAATCGGCGGCAGCCCTCAGAGAAGAACTCGGACCTCTGCTGACTTTGGCCCTGTTGCTTGCGCCGGAAGACACCTTTGTGGATGTCGGCGCAAATGTAGGGTTTTACTCATCCACCCTATCTCGGCTGGGACTTCTCTATCCGCAGATGCGGTTCTATGCCTTTGAGGCGAACCGCGATACGGCCAAGCGTCTGAGGCTCTCTTTGGAAGGCCGCAACGTGCAAATTTTTGATTTCGCGCTCTCCAGCCAGGATGCGGAGCTTGAGTTTGTGGAAGGAAGTTCATCCGCCACCTTTGGCTTCAAAGGCGACATGCACGACCAGCAAATCCCGAATCGGACTCAAAGGGTCCAGGCAAGAAGGCTGGACAATGTCGGCGTTGTTGGAGACTCGATTGTGATGAAGATAGACGTCGAGGGCCACGAGCGCCAGGTTCTGGACGGAGCAAGCGGCCTGTTCCGCGACGGCCGTGTGAAAGCTGTTTATCTGGACGGCTACAGGGACGACAGCCTGCCCCAATACCTTGCGTCAAAGGGATTCCTGCTCTACGACGGCAGAAATTTGAATCCCCACGGGTACGAGTACCATTTGCTCGCCATTCATCGGGCGCATCTTGCAAGGCGCGGCGGCGCTGATTCGACGGAAGAATCGGGGCTGAGCTCCCATGCCTAAACCCCGCCGGCCCAAGCTTGGGCAGCACTTTCTTGCGGACGTTCGCTACCGCTCCCGCATTGTTCAGGCGCTCGGCTTGCGCCCGGATGATCTTGTCATTGAGATCGGGCCGGGCCATGGCGCCATAACGCCGCTTGTTGCCGCCCAGGCGCGCCAGGTTGCCGCCGTGGAATTGGACCCCGCCCTGGCCGCGGAACTTCAACAGAAGTTCCAGCAGGAACCCCGGGTGGAAGTCATCAACGCCGATATTCTGGCTACAGACCTTGCGGCCATCTGCCGGCGTTTCCAGGCCCGCGAGTGTTTTATTTTTGGCAACCTTCCTTATTACATCACTTCGCCCATCATCCACCACTTGTTGGAATTTGCCGGATCGATCCGGGCGATGGGATTGCTGGTTCAGCGCGAAGTGGCCGAACGCCTGGCCGCGCGCCCCGGCTCGCGCGATTACGGCTATTTGACCGTTCTGGCAGGCTTATACGCTTCTCCGCATGTCGCCTTGGAAGTGCCTCCCGGAGCGTTTTCTCCGCCGCCCAAAGTCCACTCCGCGCTGGTGTGCTTTGAAATGCATTCCCCGGATGCGAGAATCGGCCGCGGCCGCGAGCGAAAGTTCCAGACCTTCTTGAAGCAATGCTTCGCGCACAAACGGAAAAAGCTGCTGAATTGCCTGGCCGAAGCCTACCCGCGCGAGCGCGTCGAGCAGGAACTCGAAAGGCTTAATGTTCCCCTCAAAGCCCGCGCCGAACAGCTTTCGTTGAATGACTTCATCTCGTTATTTTCGAACCTTTGCCCGTAGCCGCCGCGCGGCCGGCGCATCCATGGCGCAGCGTACACTCTGTGCGGATCTTCTGTAGCGGCGTTCTGTGAGCGCCGGGCTTACCCCGCCATCGGCTTCTGTAGCGCGTCTTTAGATCCGCGGGTTTTGGTTTTTCGTCGCGCCGGGTTTACCCCGCCATCGGCTTTTCTGTAGCGCAGGGCCCGCTCTCCGGCCCTGCGGTTTTTCCATTTCTTTTCGCTCGCGCCAGGACCCAAAGCTCGAAAAGCCGCAAGGCTGGAGCGACCCATGCCGCTCCATTCGGCCCTTGCGCCGATTCCCCTGTAGGGGCGGTGTCCTCACCGCCCGCTTGTCGGTAAAAAACGGGCCGTGAGCGCACGGCTGAGGGGAAACAGGCCGCCTTCCGTCGCGGCGGCTTTACCCCGCCATCGGCCTGCCCGAAGACATGTTGGCTGGCCGCCGCCCGCAACCGGAGAAGTGTGCTCGCAATTTCAGTATAATCCTTAAAAATTACTTCACAGGGCTAACCATTGGCGCTAGAATCCACTTCACGCCGAAGAGTTGCAGCGGTCACTTTGGCGCAGATAGAACATGCGGCGTTCGTGTCGCCTTGCCGACCGAGGTCAGTATTCATACAGCGCACAATGAAAAAACAGGATCGTTCTCACATTAAGGTAGGATGCCTCTTTGCGGCGATTGGCGGGTTCTGCCGGGCGTTTGAACAGGTCGGGGCAACGATCGCCTGGGCGAACGAGAAGGATAGGTTCGCGGCGGAAACATTTAAGCTGAATTTCCCCGACGTTAGATGTATCGAAAAGGACGTTGAGCATCTTTCCGTGCATGGCGACCATCTCGCACCCGTCGGTCTATAAGGAACGTACCGCTGCCCCTCCTTGGCGAAACGCGAAAGGAAACAAGTAATAGTTCATGGCGAGAGAATATTATTCTGACTCTATCGCGACCTTTCTAGATGCAAAGCCTAACGACATTCTTGGCAAACTGGCGATGAGCAATAATTTCGCCTTGGAACAAACCCAGCGTGACGCCTGGTCAGAGGAAATCAACATCCTTCAATCGGCCCTACATCCTTTTCATGGAAGTATCTATTTTGAATATTCGATCCCCCGGATGGGGCAACGAATCGACGTCGTAATTCTTATCGGGCCGGTAATTTTTGTTCTTGAATTCAAAATTGGCGAAAAAGGGTTTCCATCGTATGCCGTCGATCAAGTCTGGGACTATGCCTTGGATTTGAAAAACTTCCACGAATCGAGTCACGAATGTTTCGTAGCCCCAATCCTGATTGCTACCAAAGCCAACAGCGCAATTCCTTTCGTGGCTGCAACCCCAAAACACGACAAGCTGCTTCTCCCGATTAACAGTAATGTGGCGCTGCTTGGCAACGTGATCGAGCAAGTTTTGCAATTTGCCGAAGGGGCCAATATAGATCCGAAAAAGTGGGAACACGGGCGATATTGCCCCACCCCAACAATCGTCGAAGCAGCATTGGCGCTTTACAGTGGCCACTCGGTCGACGATATCTCCCGGAGTGATGCGAGTGCAATCAACCTTAGTCAGACGTCTGAGTCGATTTCCTCCATTATCCGTTCCGCAAAAGGAAAATCCCACAAAGCAATCTGCTTTGTAACTGGTGTTCTTGGTGCAGGCAAGACATTGGTAGGACTCAACATAGCAACCACTCACATTGACAAGGCCAATGATCTTTACAGTGTTTTCCTTTCCGGCAATGGTCCACTCGTCGCAATTCTGCGCGAAGCGCTGGCGAGGGATAAGGTCCGACGCGACAGAGAACGTGGACTAAAGACCAAGAAGCGTGAGGCATTGAGTGAAGTTAAAATGTTCGTACAGAATGTTCATCATTTCCGGGACGACTGCCTTACTGAGCCCAAAACGGCACCCATAGAGCATGTCGCATTATTCGATGAGGCGCAACGGGCATGGAATCTGGAACAAACGGCTAACTTTATGCGCCGTAAGAAAAATAAGCCTAATTTCAATCAGTCCGAGCCGGAATTCTTAATATCGTGCCTCGATCGCCACGCCGATTGGGCCGTCATTGTCTGCCTCGTGGGCGGCGGTCAGGAAATCAATACCGGAGAGGCCGGAATCACTGAATGGATTGCGTCACTCAACCGCTCATTTCCAGATTGGCACATTTACATTTCGTCCCGGCTTACCGACATCGAGTACGGCGCAGGAGAGGTCTTGAGTAAATTGGCGACCCACCCGAATGTCACGTGGAAAGATGAGTTACACCTTGCAGTCTCAATGCGTTCGTTTCGCGCTGAGCACGTGTCCTGCTTAGTGAAACAACTGCTAGACCTTAACGTTGAAGAGGCCCGCAAGGCATTGGAAAACGTGAAAGCGAAATATCCGATAGTCATCACCCGGAACCTTAGCATGGCAAAACAATGGCTGAGGGCACAGGCACGTGGCTCGGAACGATATGGAATTGTAGTGTCTTCTCAGGCGCAACGATTAAAACCGCATGCGATAGATGTAAAAACGCCAGTAGATCCAGTCCACTGGTTTCTTGACGGGAAAGAGGACGTGCGTTCCTCATATTATCTTGAAGACGTCGCTACGGAGTTTCATGTGCAGGGACTTGAACTGGATTGGGCATGTGTCACGTGGGACGCTGACTTCAGATACTCATTAGGCGGTTGGGAACATTGGTCCTTTTGCGGGGACCGCTGGAACCATATCAAGAAGAAGGAGCGGCAAAATTACCTCAAGAATGCTTATCGTGTTCTTCTGACTCGTGCCCGACAAGGCATGGTGATTGTGGTTCCGCCGGGCGATTCGGAGGATAAGACACGCAATCCAGGCTCCTATAATCCAACGTTTGAGTATCTGAAGGAAGTTGGTTTCGCAATCATATGAAGGTCGAGTTTCTCCAGAGTATCCTTGAGCGCTGCGCTGTTTTCTACCCGTGCGTTTGGCGGGATGGCGAAGAAAATCCAAGCTGCCTGGTCGGCCGGACTTCGTATTCCCAAAACGGAAGGTTGCCGTGTTCGTCGACGGCGACTTCTGGCATGGCAACCCGAAGAAGTTTCGAATTCCGAAATCCAACTGCGATTATTGGGAACGAAAGATTCTCGGAAACCGAATGCGCGACCGGAAGATTAATAAGGATCTCAAACAGTTAGGCTGGCCGTCATCCGCTTCTGGGAATCCTCTCTTGGCGATGAAGAGGCGGTTATGGCTAAGCTGCGACTCCTTCTATGAGCGGGCGACCAACTGTGACGCGCCACACGCCGCCCCGCCCCCGGCAGATGAAATCAGCAATCCCACATCGCAAGTGACCAATCGGCCAATCGAAAATCGCTCAATCACAAAGGGCCCGGCCGCGAAGGCCCCGACCTGTAAGTAGGCTTTTAATGTAGGCTACATACAGGGCTTGGCCGGCCCCATGGGACAAATGGGATTTTGTGGCCAAAAACTGCCACAAAATTAAGATGTGTATTTTCAGCAGTTTACAATTTTATTGCGGCCTCAAAATCTGGGAAAACGGCAAAGTCGTTTCAACGTAGCACACCGGGTAAGTTTTACCTGTGGCTGGCAATTCCACAACGTGTCAGCTTGCTTTATAGGCGGCGCCCGCGCGCAGGCGCAGGCAGGCGATCTCCGGAGGGCAACCGGCGCGCAGGTTTGACTTGAGCGTCGAGTTCGACCATGCCGACCCACGCCTGCGGCCGGGCATTGCGGCGGCGTGCCGGAGGCGCACGTTCAGCGCAGCTGTGATAAGATGCCATTGGAAGTATTTAGGAGGAATCAGCATCTCAGCATCCACCCATAAGTTACGCGCCATACCGCTCGGAGGCCTGGGCGAGTTCGGAATGAACATGATGGTCTTCGAGTACGGCGATCACGCCATCGTCGTCGACTGCGGCATCATGTTTCCGGACACTGAACTGCCTGGCGTCGACATCATTATTCCCGAC
Organism: Acidobacteriota bacterium; assembly: GCA_021784615.1. GTDB lineage: Bacteria > Acidobacteriota > Terriglobia > UBA7540 > UBA7540 > JAMCXS01. Next base: position 11,358 of record JAJYHU010000045.1, read on the forward strand.
ATCAGCTATCTCCGCGAGATTCGCGACCGAATCCGAGCCATTATCCTCACGCATGGCCATGAAGACCACATCGGTGCGCTCCCTTATGTGCTCGATGAGATCGATGTCCCTGTTTATGGAACCTCTTTCACCCTGGCGCTGGTTGAGCCCAAGCTAATGGAGCACGGCATGGAGGAAAGCGTCGTCCTCCGTGAGATGAAGCCCGGAGCGCCTTTTGACCTGGGACCGTTCCATGTGGAACTCATTCACCTGACGCACAGCATCATTGAGGCCGGGGGCCTTGCCATCACCACGCCGGTGGGAACCGTCATCCATACGGGAGACTTTAAGTTTGATCCCACGCCGATGGACCAGAAGCAGAGCGACCTGCACACGCTGGCCGACTACGGGCGCAAAGGCGTTCTGGCGCTCTTTTCGGATTCGACCAACGTCGACCGGCCCGGCATCACGCCTTCCGAGCGAGCGGTTCGAGAGGGCTTGTCTGAAATCATTGCGGGGGCCAAGGGACGGGTTCTGATCTCATGTTTCTCGACTTCCGTGCACCGGCTCCAGATTGTCGCCGACCTTGCCCACCAGTACGGGCGTCGCCTGGGATTCCTGGGCCGGAGCATGGACCAGATCGCGAGGATCACGCAGCAAACCGGAAAGCTGCACGTTCCGCCGGGTCTGGTGGCTGAGCCGCAGGAACTCCGCAAGCTGCCGCGCTCGAAAGTGATGATGTTATTGACGGGAACCCAGGGTGAGCCGATGGCGGCGCTGCCGCGCGTTGCCGTGAACCGCCACCGCGCAATATCGCTTGACCCCGGTGATGACGTGGTGATTTCCGCCCGGGTTATCCCCGGCAATGAGAAATCCATCTTCCGCATGATCGACCATCTCTACCGCCGCGGAGCTCATATCCATTACGAAGACGGCAGCCAGCCTTCTGTCCACGTTTCGGGACATGGAAGTGTGGAAGAATTGAAGTTGATGCTCAATCTCGTCCGGCCGCGCTATTTTGTTCCCATCCATGGCGAGTATCGCCAGCTTTTCCGCCACATGGAGATTGCCCAACAAGTGGGACCCGGCGCCGAAGAAGTGTTTCTGCTTGAGAGTGGAGACGTTCTGGAGTTTGACGAAGAGGGCGCGCGGCGCGCGGACCGCGTTTCAGTTGGCCGCGTCTGCATCGACGTCGGAACCTTTGACGAGGTGGGTGACGTCATCCTGAAAGAGCGGCGGCACATTTCCGAGGACGGCATCGTCATTCCCATTCTGGCAATCAATGAGCACACGGGGCGTTTGGAAGTCCCTCCGGAAATTGTCTCGCGCGGCTTTGTCCCCATGGATGAGGCCATGGACTTGATGGAAAGCGCCCGCCAAGTCATTTTTAAGACCCTCGAAGTCTCCAACACGGAAGAAATTGCCGACTGGGGCGTGATCAAGGAAAAGATTCGCACCGCCTTGCGCCGCCATTTTGATCAGGAGACTGGAAAACGCCCCATGGTCCTGCCCGTGGTGCTCGAAGTCTAAGCGCCAGGATTGAGGCGTGTTTTCGATTCAGACCGCCGGTCTTCACTTGCAAAATAAGGTACGGGGTCAATTTCCGAGTAGGCCGTCATCCAAGCACAACCAGCAGAAATGGCAGCGCAGACCACATCTACGGTTTGCCGACTTACCGTCAAGTGGTAGTATGTCTGCCAGATCTCATCTCCGAGTGGCCGACGATCTGGGAGTAAATGACGTCGGACGCGTTTATGAGGACTCTCGGGGACCGTGCCAATGACTGATCACTGGTTCAAAGCCGAAGTATTCTTCGCCTGCCCTCACTGTGGGCAGCGAAGTAGCGAGACATTGATCGCGAACGCGTCCAGACACAATCCGGCTGCAGTCGCAGAGCAGATCCGAAAAGCCGTGGCCCCGCTCACCTGCCAGCGCTGCAAGAAGTTGGCCGCTGAGGGAATTCGGTGTGACATTGGCATGAACGACCTCAAACCTGAAGACGTCTCAAGACTAAACCTAGCTGGCCCGGCGCTGCCTCCCTTCGACCCATCAAAACCGTGTCCGTGTGGTCTCCACGGGAAGACATACTGCGCATGATGCAGGGACAAGGGCATGAACGCGTTGGGCAACGCAATGCTACCCTTGTACCCGGTGCCCGAATCGAAACCATTCCCAGCATGGTCAAGGGCGATACGGAGGTTTCGGATCATTTGGAACAAACTGTGCCACAGCCCACAGGAGCAAACGTTTCACCAATTCCTTAACGGCCTTGTGGGCAAAACGCTGGGACAGAGTTGGTTTGAGCAGCAGCAATTGCTCCCCGTCAAGAATCGAAATGCAATCGTCCGCTGGCGTACCGCATTGTTGTCGCTACTCAGAAAACCGGGAGACGCAGATGACGCATTGAGCACCGGGCACACCCTCACTGGGCCCGTAAAAGCCTATCTTTGCTTCGGATACGATCTGTACTGGCTGCAGTTGGTTAACCGACTGCCGGAATCAGTAATTGAGAGACTGACGGATTTCCAAGCATTCCAGGGGGCGCGCTACGAAGTTCTCATTGCGGCTGTGTTTGCGCGCGCTGGCTTTGAAATCGAGTGGATCGATGACACAAAGGCAGCGGGGAATCACCCCGAATTCATCGCAAAGCACAATAAAACAAAGAGGAAGGTCGGTGTCGAAACCAAGAGCCGGAGGCGTCCAGGGGCAGTGAACTACATCAGGACGGTCGCCCCTGAAACTCACCTGAAGGGCGATGTTCTTGATCTATATGAAAAGGCGGTCCAACAGGCACCGGGTGACCGGCTGCCGTTTCTCATTTTCATTGATCCGAATGTGCCTGCAAGCTTCCCAAAAGATGTGCCCGCATACTCAAGTATTCCAGTCGAAACATTCCCATGGATGGCAGAAATTCGAGATGGCCTTATTGCGGGGTGGAACGCTTCGACCAAATCCTCCCCCGAAAGCGCCGTTTTTGTGACAAATTTCGCATTCTAGTACGGCAACGAAGACGATCCCTCTCCAACCGGAATGGGCAGGTTCTTTCCGTCACCGAAGCCTGGAGTGTCCCTCGTTGGTGACCCGATGATTGAAGATTTGATCTACTGCCTGCAACACTACGACCAGGTTCCACGGCAGCCCTAAAGTCCAGGAAGTTGTGTCCGTGGCCACACCTTGCCTCGCCGCTACCCACCCTCACAAACGTCGCTCCCAACGTCTTCCAGTACCAGTCGCGGGTGGCGCAGGGTCGAAAGTGCCGCGATCTTCATGGGGTATCGCGGGCTGACGGCCCTAAGTGAGATACATCGCATCGTCAGCCCCCGGTGTTGCGATCAGCGGTTCTTCTCGCCACAGGCCAAAGCGCTAGCTCGGCATCAGACCGCGGTGCAGATTTGGATACGAGGACCGGAGGGCGTTCGGACGCAGTTGATTACCAGGCAACGCCGAATATCTTCATTAGAGATGCTTGCCTATTGCTGTAGCGAGCCGGCTCCAGTGGCCTTGTTTTGGCGATCTTTCTTCATCCAAAAATAATGCATAAAAGTGTAATGCCAGACGATTTCGGTGAGTCGGCGCATGATGCCTTCCGGCACCCCCGGCTCCACAGGGCCTTTCGGCATGGCATTGTGCCAAGCCTCCAGGGCAACAAGAATCTCGTAGCCATCTTTTGATTCCTTCGCCACTGCAAGATCAGACAGTTGCGCTTTGACCGCCGGATCGAGCGGTGTGTCGCACTCCAGAAGATACTTTGCGGCAGCCTGCAAAGCGCCCAGCATGGTTTCGATTCTGAGCCCTGTCTCAGTTACATACCGGTATTCGTCAACGGTTGCAATGACGTCATCAATTGCTGTGAATCGATCAGCAGGCGCGAGCGACTTGTCGTTCAGCGTCTTGCAGATCAGCTCAAGGCGTTCCTGGTTTGTTATGAGTTTATCAGGCAGTGCCGAGCGCCGCGCCAGATGGGCTCCGAACAGCACGCTCCCTACACACAACTGGAAAATCTGGCGACCGTAGGATATTAGCGACTGATACTCCGGACCCTCATCACTGCGTTTTTTTACCGTTGGCATGAGGCGTAGACGGTCGGTTCTTCCCTCGTGAGCGACGTCGGAACGGGCGTCGTAGAACTGAACCGCCCATGAATTGAGACGCGGTACGCGTCCCAGGAGCAAAGATATCGCATCGATGAATCGATCCGTCTTGGCATCGCGCGGCAGACCGAGGAGCGCTTCGAACCCGACGGCCAGGGAGAGTATGGCTTCAGAATCGTCCGCCAGGTAGGAGTTGGCACGGTTGTACCAGCGAATAGCGGTTACGGTCCGTTTCGCGTTCTCCGATAGGGGTTCCTGGATCAACGTCAGCAACAATTGCTGCGGCACCTCGGAGAACGCCCTTCCAAGATCCCATGCGAGGTTCTGGCTGTCGTTCAGGGAAATGTGAGGGACCGGCGGATAGAGCCGCGATCCCCTGGCCACCCAGAAGGGATTGCGGAAGTTGTAACGCCCTTCAAAGCCGGGAACGCGGTGCCATTCATCTGCTTCCAAGGGCGGGAGATCTCCAGCCGGCGTGACGTGATGATCAGGCCTTACCAGAAAGGTGGTGACGGGCTGCGGGCTGAAGATGGCGAGACTGGCCTGCTCAAAGTGAAAGAAAATGTCGCCGAAGGTATGACGAGGAGCGCTATAACAATAAGCGATGATCGCCTGGATCCTCTCCAACTCGGGAACAACGCCCGGATCTGCTTTGTCGAGATCGAGCTGCGGCAACATCGCGTACGACGCGGAACGAATACGGAGATCGTCCTTCAGGAACAGCATGTCGGCGATTTCGCGGACATTGCTGGCGTCGGCCTTTTCCAGATCGGACGTGTCATCGGTCGAACGAAACGAAAAGCTTCCCACCTGAATGGGGTCGGTTGTCTTAAGGAATGGAAAGACCGCGATGGCGCGGCCCGGTACTTCCCCGGGACGTAATGTCATTCATGCTCTCCCCGCAGGCGGATGTGTCCTCTCAAGCTTTTTCCACTGAGCAAGCATTGCCACCCGTGCTGTATTCTACCGCCGCGTCGAAGCCCCAGCATCCTTTTCTTTGAATCGATATTCTTTGGTCAGCGTGCGTCTGCCCCGACGCCAAGGCTGCCGTGTCCCTTGAAAAGCCGGCGCCGTAATAGACGCCCTACGAGGCGCGAAACGGACAATCCACATGGCCATTTAACGATTTAACTTCACTTCTGGCCGGTCCCCGCGGCATCCCGCGTCAGAAGAGCGGCATGAGCGACATGCGACTGACCATCAATGAAATGTGAAAGATGGACGCCACGCCGTTTGTGTGGGTGTATCCTGCATCGCAAGCCGGACTTCCTAGCCCTCGATGCACTCCGATATCAAATTGTGCTATGGTGATCGGGATAAGGCGCTGAGATCACAACAGGTCGATTACTGCATGAACGCTCTACGGATTTCTCCTCGATACACGTCCCGCAATTGGCAAGTCTTGGATTCGAGTAACCCGGAAGATTGGTCGAAGGCGGCGGACGTAGTCAGAGACAGATTAGACGGCCGGTTCCTCCGGTTTGCGAGCGACTGCCTGAAGGACACGCATTCCGGGTTCGTCGTTTTGGCAATCGATTGCCTCTTAGCCGAAACCATCCAGCAATTTATGGATGGCGTCACGAACGGGCACGGACGATCCGCGGAGATGGTCAAGCGGTTCCTCAAGGGAAAACGATTTCAACCGGACTTCGATGCTGAGGCCCGCAAGGCGTTTTATCAAGACATCCGCTGCGGCCTCCTACACCAGGCCGAGGCAAAGAGGATGTGGCTAATCCGGAGAAGGCAGCCAGCGTTGCTACAAAAGGTTGCAGACGACCAAGGGTACATCGTTGATGTAGAACGGTTTCACGCTGGGCTACAAGACACTCTGAGTGATTACCTGAAGCTCATCTCAGAACCCACCAGCTCATTACTACGATCAAATCTCTGGACGAAGATGAATCACATAAGCAGCGTGCGTACAGCGAGAGGGGCCTTGTACCAAGCAGAGGGCAATACGGCTTCTGCACAATAGGACCGCCTGAGGCGGACGGCCCCTGCGCGATGATAAGTACTCGCGGCTGCAGCGCACGTTAGCTCCCGGACGAGCAGCACCAATGCAGGTCCTTCAGATGTGCAGGGACGCCTCTCGTTTGGCAAGTTAGTCCTTTACTCTGTCGCCTAGAACTACCCACGAATCTGCGTTCGCGATCTTCGCTCCTGGGCGGCCAACAATCCGCCCGGCCGCTAAGCGGCCTACGCGTAGAAGTGACGGTTGGGCATCGCTGGCCATTCGGAGATCGCGTCGGGCGAGTCCCGGCGGGATTGTCGGCAACTCGGAAATTGGCCCGCTGCTCAAAATATTCATTGTTTACCGTGCCGGGCCGGGCGTGATAGGATGGGGGCTTGGATGGGGATTGCGCCACCACTTAGGTAGTACGCCAAAGGGCAAAGTAGTGTTTACGTCCGGAGTTGCGGGTTTAGTGTTAGGCTAACCGCGGCACGTTCGTTTGTCTGAGAGATTACGGCGCATGGCAACTTCCCCTTCAAACGGCAAAAAGGGCCCTTCCTCCGGCGGGTGGCTGGCAGACGCGCACCGCCAGCGGGAGCTTGTCGGCTTCTTGCTCGTTGTCCTGGGCCTGCTGATCCTATTCAGCCTCGCCTCCTACTTCCCGCGAGATCCTTCCCTTAACACCAGCAGCGGGGCGGTCGGCACAATCCATAACTGGATTGGGATTGCCGGGTCCTACACGGCTGACACTTTGGACCAGTTATTCGGTTGGGTGGCCTACCTCATCCCAGCGGGTTTCATTTTCCTTGGAG
>JAJYHU010000369.1 GCA_021784615.1 Acidobacteriota bacterium
CGCCCGGGCCCATCCGGACAAAAAGGTGGTTTTCTTCGCCATCGGCTTTGAAACCACCGCTCCCGCGAACGCCATGCTGGTGTGGCGAGCCCGGCAGGAAGCAATCAGGAATGTCTCGCTGCTGGTTTCGCACGTTCTCGTGCCGCCGGCCATTACGGCCATTCTGGATTCTCCCTATAACCGCGTGCAGGGATTTCTGGGGCCGGGGCATGTTTGCGCCGTTATGGGCTACGAGGAATACGAACCGATCAGCGCGCGCTACAACGTGCCGATTGTCATCACCGGCTTTGAACCGCTGGACCTGCTGGAGGGCACGCTGCTCGCCCTCCGGCAGCTTGAGTCAGGCCGCGCGGAAGTGGAAAACCAATACGCGCGCGCCGTGACGCGAGAAGGCAACAAAGCCGCAAAGAAACTCATCTTCAGCGTCTTTGAAATCGGCGACCGGAAATGGCGCGGTGTGGGCGCTATTCCGGAAAGCGGTTACCGGCTGCGGCCCGAGTTCCGCGACTATGACGCCGAGCGCTTGTTTGAAGTCCAGGAAATCTCAACCGAAGAACCGGCCGTCTGCATCAGCGGCCAAATCTTGCGGGGCGTCAAAAAGCCGCACGATTGCCCGGCGTTCGGCGACTTGTGCAGCCCGGAGCATCCCCTGGGCGCGACCATGGTCTCCGCTGAAGGCGCCTGCGCCGCTTATTACAAGTACGGGCGTCACCTGAAAGAAGGAGTTCGATGAGCGAAAGGATTAAAGGTGAGTTGCTCAGCGCGGCCTGCCCGCTGCCCCTTGCCAATCATCAGCAAATTGTTCTGGGACATGGCAGCGGCGGCAAGCTCACATCCGACCTGGTCCAGAAGATATTTCTCCCCGCCTTCGACAATCCTTATCTCGCGCGCCTCGACGACCAGGCGGTTTTCGAGCTTGCCGGAACCCGCCTGGCTCTGACCACGGATTCTTACGTGGTGACGCCGATTTTTTTCCCGGGCGGCGACATCGGCCGGCTGGCCGTCAACGGAACGGTGAACGACCTGGCCATGAGCGGAGCGCGCCCGCTCCACATCGCCGCGGCCTTCATTCTGGAAGAAGGCCTCGCAACCAGCGACCTCGAGAGAATTGCCGGCTCAATGCAGGCCGCCGCCGATGAAGCCGGAGTCTCGGTGGTAACGGGCGACACCAAAGTGGTCAACCGCGGCAAAGGCGATCAAGTGTTCATCACCACCACCGGATTGGGAATCATCGAAAAGCCGGTTGCGATTTCCGCCGACCGCGCGCGGCCGGGCGATAAGATCCTGCTGAGCGGCTTTATCGGCGATCACGGCATCGCCATTCTGTCACAGAGAGAAAACCTGGAGTTTGAGGGAGCCATCGAAAGCGACACGGCCGCTTTGCACACGCTGGTCGCCGCCATGCTGGAGGCAAGCCCGGAAATTCATTGCCTGCGCGATCCCACTCGCGGCGGCGTGGCAACAACCTTGAACGAAATTGCAGCGCGGTCGAAGGTTGGCATGGAGATTCAAGAACGCGAAATTCCCGTGCGCGAATCGGTGAAGGGCGCCTGCGAAATTCTCGGGCTTGATCCGCTTTATGTCGCGAACGAAGGAAAACTCATCGCCATCGTAGCGCCTGAGGCTGCCGCGGCCGTGCTGGATAAAATGCGCGCTCACCCGCTCGGCCGGGACGCGCGCCTCGTTGGAACCGTGGTCGCCGAGCACACTCCGCTGGTTCTGATGAAAACCGAGATCGGCGGCAGCCGGATTGTCGATCTCATGATCAGCGAGCAGTTGCCGCGCATCTGCTGAACGTTACCCGCCAGAGCGCGCTGGAAGCCCAACTCCGGCTTTGGCGTGGAAACCGAAGAATGCTCCGCAGCCGGCATCCCGCAAGTCAATCGTGGACCGCAAAAACCGGGCAAGGCCCAAGCTGAATCACCCGGTATGTCGTCGAACCGAAAAGCGCGAGGTCCAGGGCATGATGCCCATGGACACCGACAACCACCAGGGCAGCCTGTGTATCCTGAGCGAGGCGGACAATCTCCTGGTGGGGAATCCCGGCGCGCACAACCGACTGAATCTTGCAGAGTTTTCGTGCTTCTTCCGTGACGGGTTCTTCAAGCCGTTTCCTCAGCTTTTCGGTTTCCGCCTGAAGGTTCGCTTCGGAGGGCTCGCGCTCCATGACATGAAGAAGCGAAAGCTCCGCATGGTACTGGGCCGTGATCGAAAGGGCGTATTCAAAAGCCCGGGAGGAACACGCCGAGAAATCCGAGCAAAACAGAATTCGGTCGAGTCGGATGGGTTCCGTGCCCTTGGCGCGGGCCGCAGCAGAATGCTCCGGCTTGCGCACCGCCATGACCGGGCAATGGGCCTTGCGCAAAACCTTTTCTGTCACCGAGCCCAGCGCCAGCCGCTCAAACCCTTTGCGGCCATGCGTCCCCATCACGATCAGGTCGACGGATTGTTCCTTTGCCACCGCCAGGATGCGTTCCGTCACGCCTCCCTCCTCCACAATCGCTCGCGTGGGGTGGCCGTCCGGCGCGTGAGCTTTCGCAAACTCGCGGAGCTGATCTTCCGCATGTTCGCACAACTCGCCGTAAAATTCGCTGACGGCGTCCGGAAGAGCATATTCCGGATAGCCAATGTTCAGGGGCCTCACAACGTGCTGCAAGAGCACTTCGGCCCCGTAATGCTGAGCCAGTGACAATGCGTAGTCAAAAGCTCTTTCGGAAAATTCGGAGAAATCTGTGGGGCAGAGGATCCGTTGAATTTTCAACATGGCTCACCTCCAACTTCGGATGCTCGCGCTCGATCAGCCTGGTGGGCACGCATCGCTTGACAGAGAGCCTGCACTCCTCTTCTATCTTTAATTTATGCCCTTATTAGACCGGGGTCAATGCCGGCTGGTTGGGTTAAAAAAGCCGCGAAAAGCGCTGCCATTTGGAGCACATGGCAGGGCCGTCCGCCGGAGCAGATGGATGGATGAGGCCGCCCGAGGCAAGGCTGCAATGACGCCTTGCCCCGATCGCCGCCAGGTTGATGGCATACGAAATTGGAGAAAGCCTCTCGCTCTCACGAGGCCTTGCGCCAGCGTTCAAGGTTCGCGCCGTCGGAATCAAACAGCGACTCTGGTTGGGCCGAAGAGAATTCTATGGGGGGGTCCAGGTATTCGGCCACCAGCTCTTGCAATTCAGAGCGGGTCAGGTTTTTTTGGACATATTCGCGCGCGCCCAGATCCAGCGCGCTGATGCAGCAGCCAGGGTCAATAACTCCGGTCAAGACAAGCACGGGGGTCTTGTGGTCAATTTCCACCGCGCGACAGAGCACGGCCCGGCCCCCAAAATCCTCGCTTCCCTGGTCAACGATAACCAGGTCGAACGGTTCCTTCTCCAAGAGCGCAGCGGCGTCGGAATATGAGCTGGCGGGCCTTACGTTGTAATCAAGGCCTCGCAGCATCTCGGAGTATTCACGGAGATCCTCTTCCTTCTCATCGACGATGAGCAGTCTGGGTTTTCGTTCGAGTGGGAAATCCGGGTTGGCGCGTCTGTCGAATAGTTGTTGTGCCATGGTTCCTCCATTATCTTTAAATTGGAAGCCGCAAACTGCCAATTAATTTGCCGCCGCCTCGCAGAGGCAACAACCCATGTGAAACAGGCGACGTGAGCAGGTAAAAGAGGATATTCTTTCCCCTGAGCCCGCTTTTGAAATCGGACTCAACCTTGACCAGACATTCACTTCGTTTTTGCCCGCTCTTGCGATTTCGGGGCTGAACATTTACCCGCCGCACATTCAATCCCGGAAAGCACATTCCGTTAGATGCAAAAAAGCATCGCATGGGATACCAGCGCCGCGGAGTTCCATCCAACAAAATCTTCAAGGCGCCAATGCACGACCT
>JAJYHU010000161.1 GCA_021784615.1 Acidobacteriota bacterium
GGCCAAGCTATCGGGCGTGCCCATTCACGATTTTGGCACGACGTTCAAGGCCTATCGGCGGGAAATTCTGCAGCACATGCGGCTTTATGGCGAGCACCACAGGTTTATTCCGGCGCTTGCCAGTTCGATGGGCGCCAGAATCGTCGAAATCCCCATCAAAAACATTCCCCGGAAAAGCGGTAAATCAAACTACGGCCTGTCCCGCACCTTCAGGGTGATGCTCGATTTGATCAGTATCAAATTCCTTTTGGAATACGCGACCCGGCCCTTGCAGTTCTTTGGGCTATTCGGCTTCGCGGGCGTGGGACTTGGAACAATGATTGGATGCTTTCTGGTTTTCAAGAAAATCTTTTTGCATCAGTCGATCATGCTGCAACATGGGCCGCTCCTTGTTCTTGCAGCGCTGCTGATTTTGAGCGGGATTCAGTTTCTTTCCGTCGGATTGGTCGGTGAACTGGTAACGCGGACTTATTATGAATCCCAGCGGAAGGCCACTTACGCCGTTCAGGAAATCATTCCAAGTCGCAGGTTGTCTCAGGATGCCGAGGGCGCCGGGATTGGCGTGGGTTCCTATCGGTAAGAAATCAGACAAGACCCTCCGGGCCTATTGCCACTCGGCCCCCGCGTAAACCGAGAGGGCAATCCAGAATTTCAAGGGCTTGGGCAATCGTATCCGTTCGCCGAACACGTTATATCCCTTCTGCTCGATGCGCTTGAGCAACCTCCAATAAAGCGCGCCCATGATTTCGGCTGCGATCATCGACCGCCGATCTTCAGGAGGAAGAGACTGCCGCGCCAGCGCAAAGTAGCTTTTTGCCCGCTGCACCTCAAACTCCATCAAATCCCGATACCTGCCGGAGGGCTTTGCATCGAGAAAACTCTCGGGGCGCACGCTAAATCGTTCCAGGTCTTCTTCCGGCAAATAGACCCGCCCTCGCTGCGCGTCGCTCTCTATGTCACGGAGGATATTCACTAACTGAAGGGCCATGCCCAGATTGGCCGCGTATTTGCGAATGCGAGGATTCTTGTAACCAAAGATCTCAATGGAAATAAGTCCGATGGTTGATGCGACCCGATAACAATAAAGCGACAGGTCCTCGAAGGTCCGGTAGCGCATGAGCCGAAGGTCCATTTCAATCCCGCGAAACAGTTCTTCAAAGTGCTCCCGTGGAATATTGAACCGGTGAACCGCTTCGGCCAGCGCAGCGAGTTCGGGCGTAAAATCCTTGTTTGAGGGGCCGGGAAGCTCCGCGTAACAGCGGTCTATATCCCGGCGGCACCGGGCAAGCTCCCGTTCTGCCTCTTCCGGTGACGGGCTGCTGTCGGCGGCGTCGTCGCTGCGCCGCGCGAAGGCGTAGACCGCTTCAATGGCCTGACGTTTTTCGCGGGGGAGAAAGACAAAGGAGTAGTAGAAGTTGGTGACCCCCGCATTGGTGAAGTGTTGGGCTCGGAGATGCGAACTCATGAATGAAAACCTGGTCTGCAAGGCGGCCCCATTTTTATCGGTGGCGCCACGATGGAAAGTTCACAGCGATTCGAATCCGAACTGATCATGTTACTTTGTTCATCGCCGAAGCCTTGCCCTGCGCCGTTGGTGTTACACCCGCATCCAGAGAGGCAGCAGTTCTTTTGGAGGAATCGCCTCATGTGTTGGCTCTATTCTGCATATACGGGTAAAATAGCTGGAGACTCATAGCACAGACAAGGATCACATGGCATTATACCTGGTAACTGGCGGCGCGGGCTTCATCGGCTCTCATATTGTAGACGAACTTCTCCGGCGGGGGGAAAGTGTTCGGGTCATCGACAATCTCTCCACCGGCCACGCCGAGAATCTGGCTGCGGTCCGGCAAAGGATCGATTGGCATGAAAACGACATTCGAGATCTGGACGTCATTCGCCCATGGTTTGAAGGCGTGAATTATGTGATTCACCTGGCTGCGATCCCGTCCGTGCCACGCTCGGTTGAGGACCCTTTAACTTCAAACGCCGTGAACATTGATGGAACGTTAAACATCCTGGTGGCTGCGCGCGACGCCTCCGTCAAGCGCGTTGTGTTTTCTGCGTCCTCGGCCGCTTATGGTGACCATCCTGAGCTTCCCCGCGTGGAATCTCAGGAGCCGAGGCCTCTTTCGCCATATGCGCTGGCCAAGCTGGCCGGCGAATATTATTGCCAGATTTTCACCCGCGTCTACGGGCTTGAAACCGTCGCGCTCCGCTATTTTAATATCTTCGGGCCTCGGCAGGCACCCGATTCCGCTTATTCGGGTGTGCTCTCGCTTTTTATTGCAGCGTATCAGCGCGGAGAGATTCCCGCTATTTACGGCGACGGCGAGCAGTCGCGCGATTTCACTTATGTTGATAACGCCGTGGATGCGACTCTCCGTGCTTGTACGGCCGCCGGCCCTGTAGGGAAAGTGATCAACGTCGGCACCGGCGAACGCCACACGTTGAATGAGACGATTTTCTTGCTGAACAATATTTTCGGCCGGCAGGTAACACCCCGTTACGGCGTTCCGCGCGCGGGCGATGTTAATCATTCGCATGCTAACATTGCTCTGGCTCGGGAGCTGTTAGGGTACGAGCCGAAGATACGATTTGAGGAAGGCCTGAAAAAAACAGTCGCTTGGTTCCGCTCAACCCTCGCCTCTTGAAAGCGAAAAGGATTTTGGCAATCGTATCGGCGATTCTTCTCCATTTATGATATCTTCCGGGATTTCCGGCCGGCCAGTTCGCTTCCATACGCCGGCCCTTTCGATGCGCTCGCATTGTGAGCTTGAAAATTGTCCTCCGAGGAGGTTCTGATGAGTTATCTGCGCAAGGTGGTGGCCTTCACATGTGTTTTGTTGCTGTACGTTCTGTTGCCAGCCGGCAGCTTGCACGGCGCCGAGAATACGGTTTGGCAGATTGGGATATTCAACCAATCTCCCCACGAATTTAATGAACTGGCTCCGGTCGGCAGCCCTAACTACAACCCTGTTTTCACCGTGGGAAAAAGCAAAAGCATGGATTGGCCTGCTCGCCAGCCAGGCTCGGAAAACAACGCGGAAGGCTCGCGGCCGCATCCGTTTACGATTCTTTTCGACTTGGCGTCAAAGCCCAGTGGCACTTACAGCCTGACCATTTCCGCCCTGCTTTATGATCCTCGCGTCCCCCGCCTTGAAATCTCCATCAACGGGCAAAAGGGCGCGTATTATTTTCCCCGTAAACTAAGCTATTTCCCCGGAGTTCGCGAACTCTGGGTTCCGATCTACAGCGGGGGTGAAATCAGCGTTGACCTGCCCGATGGGGCTCTGCGCGCGGGCCAGAACAAACTGGTCCTCACGGCGCTGGACAAGCCCGACAGCGGCCCGGCCGATTCCTGGATCACCTATGACGCGCTTCGCCTTACCCACTCTTCCGAAAAGGAGAAGCCCGTCCCGCCCCAGCTCAGCTTCAAGCCCACGATTCTTTACGTTCAAAAAGGCGGAAACCTGGAAGAGGCTGTGCAGGTTACGGCGCGACTTGGACGTAAGGTTCGCCGCGGAACGGTCCGGCTTACGCTTTCCGGGCGGCGCTATGACGCCTCGCTATCCCCGGACCCTGATTTTGGCGACCAACGGTTTGAGTTTATGGTTCCGGCGCTTTCCGGGCCGGCGCCGGCTGAGCTCACTTTGCGGGCCAACGGGAAAACGGTGAAGAAAAAGGTGACCTTCCAGCCGGCGAAAAAATGGACGATCTTCGTGGTGCCGCACATGCACCTGGACGTGGGCTTCACGGATTACCGCGGCAAGGTATACGAAAGTCACGATCGCAACCTCGACACGCTCATCAAATACCTTCCAGAACATCCTGCAATGCGGTGGTCCCTCGACGGAAGTTTGATTGTTCAACACTA
>JAJYHU010000382.1 GCA_021784615.1 Acidobacteriota bacterium
TTTCTTTGCGCGGTCGGGACTCCCTGTGGAACGCAAAGCAGGGCGCCTGTCCCCAAACGACAAAGGAGAGGAGCGCAGCGCCGAGAAAAGCTTTCGAGTTCATCACAGACATTATAACGACAACGGACGTCCCATGCCGCACCCGTTTTTATACGGTGCGGCCTCCGTTAACCTTTGCCTGTAAATTGCTTTCCTGAAAGGAAACCCGGACGCCAAGCGCCATAAACAGCCGTTGCGCGAGGCCGGAAGCAGCGTCGCGCGCGGACTCTTGCCTTCATGCGCCTATGCGCTGCTTCCGCCGCTGGAAAGGTGGCGCGCCAGGAATTTGCCCGTATAAGATTGCCGGCACTCAGCAACCTTTTCCGGAGTGCCCGCAGCAAGAACGTATCCGCCTGCCGCTCCACCCTCGGGACCAAGGTCGATGATCCAATCCGCGGCCTTCAGCACGTCCAAATTATGCTCGATAATAAGGACGGTTGCGCCAAGATCAATCAGACGGTGGAAGGCCGCAAGAAGCTTTGCAATGTCGTCGAAATGAAGCCCCGTCGTAGGTTCATCAAAAATGAAGAGCGTCTGCTCGGTTGCAGGGCGCACCATGTGCGCGGCCAAGCGCACGCGCTGCGCCTCTCCTCCAGACAAGGTTGTCGCCGATTGGCCCAGCCGCAAGTAACCAAGGCCCACCTCGTCCAGGACGCGAATCCTGTTGGTAATCGATCCCACGTTGGCGAAGAACGTAAGAGCTTCCTTCACCGTCATCTGGAGGACTTCGTGGATGTTCTTTCCCTTGTACCGCACGCCCAGAACGGCAGGCTTAAAGCGCATTCCCTGGCAATCCTCGCAGAGCAACTCGATATCCGCCAGAAATTGCATTTCCACCGTAACGGTGCCGTCGCCCTGGCAGGTCTCACAGCGCCCGCCCGGAATGTTGAATGAGAAGTATCCGGGTGAAAAATGCCGCTTCTTTGCTTCCGGCGTCGAAGCGAAAACCTCACGGATGGCGTCAAACGCCTTGATGTAGGTCACAGGATTAGAACGGGGAGTGCGGCCCAGAGGCGATTGATCGACCAGCACGACGTTCGCAATCTTCTCGTCCCCCTCAACCGCCTGCACCTCGGCCCGCGGCGCCGCAATGCCCCGCCGCGACATCAGGGTGTTATAGAGAACATCGTGAACCAGCGTCGATTTGCCCGAACCCGACACCCCGCTGACACACACCATGAGGCCCAAGGGAATGTCCACATCGATCGATTTCAGGTTGTGTTCTCTTGCCCCGCGAATCTCCAGGTGGAATTTGCCCGGCGCGCGCCGCTCCCGCCCCGCGGGAACACTGAGTTCTCCGCTCAGGTACCGCGCCGTGAGCGAGTGCGGGTCCTCCACCAACCCCTCATAACTTCCCGCGTAGACGATGCGGCCGCCATGCTCGCCGGCTCCCGGGCCAAGATCAAGAATTTTGTCGGCCTGGCCGATCATCTCCGGATCGTGCTCGACCACCAGAATCGTATTTCCGAGGTCCCGCAGACTCTTCAAAATCTCGATCAGGCGGCCGGTGTCCCGCGGGTGAAGGCCAATCGAAGGTTCATCAAGCACATAAAGCGCTCCCACCAGGTTTGAGCCAAGCGCCGTGGCAAGCTGAATCCGTTGGGATTCGCCGCCGGAAAGGGTGGCGGCAAGGCGGTCAAGCGTCAAATATTCCAGGCCAACCTTGTATAGATAATCGAGCCTGGAACAGACTTCTTCCAGCACCTTTTCCGCCACTTTGGTTTGCGATGGATCCAGGCTCAACGCATTGAAAAAGTCGCGAGCTTCCTGGATTGAAAGTCTGCAAACCTCCACGATATTTTTGCCCTGGATGCGGATGTTCAGCGCCTCCCTTCGAACCCGCCCCCCTTGGCATTCAGAACAGAGCGTGTAACCCCGGTAGCGGCTTAAGAACACCCGAACGTGCAGTTTGTATTTCTTGCGTTCCAGGTAATTGAAAAAACCGCGCAGCCCCCAGAAATCGTCGTCGCCCTCCATCACCCAATCCCGCTGCTCCTGGGTTAGCCGGTGATAAGCAACATCCAGCGGAATGCCCCGGGCGCGCGCCGCCCGCTTCATCTCATTCTGGAAGGTGCGGTAACGGGGCTTTGTCCAAGGATTGATGGCTCCTTCCCCCAACGTCTTGTTCTTGTCCGGAATAACCAGGTCCAGATCGAAATCAATCGTATTGCCAAACCCCTGGCAGCGCGGGCAAGCGCCGGCCGGGTTATTAAAAGAGAAGAACGAGGGCTGAGGCTCCAGAAACGGAAGGTTACATTGCTTGCACTCGAAACGTTCATTGAAGCTCATCCACTCGGAAGCGCCGCCCGGAGCGTCCGGTAAAAGCTCGATAACGGCCTCACCGGATTCCCGATAGCAGATCTCGACGGAATCAATAAGTCGCTGCCGGATATCCGGATGGATCACAAGCCGATCCACCAAAGCATAAACCGGTTTCTCGAAATCGATGTCGAGGAGCGATTCCGGCGTGGAAAATTCGAAAATCCGCTCATCTTGAAACAGCCGGTTAAAACCCTTTTGCCGCAGCGAAAAAAGATGATGCTTAAGCAGATCGCCAACCGCGCCGGCCGCAACCGTTGGGCCGGATGCTTCACCCGCGGAAGGCTTGCGTTCCTTTGTGCCACGTTTCCGGCTGGTCCTTTTTGCGCGCTCCGTTTTTTTCTCCGGCGAGGTTTTGTCCTGCGTTTGCGAGTTGAGACGGAAAAGCACGTAAAGCCGCCGGCCTTCTCCCAAGCTCAGAAGCCGCTCGGCAATGCCGTCAACGTGGTCTTTCTGGACCACCTGGCCGCAACGAGGGCAAGTCGTAATCCCGATCCTGGCAAAAAGCAGACGCAGATAATCGTAAATCTCGGTTGAAGTGGCGACGGTGGAGCGAGGGTTTCGCGTCGAGTTCTTTTGCCGGATAGCGACCGCCGGAGCGATCCCGTCGATGTCGTCAACGTCCGGCTTCTCCATCCGCTCGAGGAACTGCCGCGCATAAACCGAAAGGGATTCGATATAGCGCCGCTGCCCTTCCGCATAAAGCGTGTCAAAAGCCAGGCTGGATTTTCCCGAACCGGAAAGGCCCGTAACCACCGTTAGGCGATTATGCGGAATTTCGCAATCCACGCCTTTAAGGTTATGAACGCGCGCGCCTCGAACGATAATGGCCTCAGCTTCATGCAAACGCAGCGCCTCCGCGGACGACTGCACCTCACCGGCCGCAGTTGGAGCACCCTGGAGATCGCCGCCGCTACTACCTGGGCCAGGAACCGCCGCGTTCCGAAGCAGCGTGTTCGAGTTATTCACTCTCCTAGTAGGAATCCTCAACCTTCCTTTGCGCTCTCGCGGCGCGCAAAATAGCGCCTTTACTACTGTGCGTTGCAGAACTCAAAGCTGAAATTTCTTATTATAAGTCGCGGAAACTTTCCAGGTAAAGAGGCGAATCCATGGTCTCTCTGGGAGTTCGCAACAACTATAATGTTGTGCGTCCGCGCCAGGTTGTATAGATCTTCCAGCCGATGCCGGCAACTGTGGAAGGAAGAATACGGGCGACCACAGATTGGGCGCGCGCAGCCTGATGGATGTGGTGCAAACCATAGCGGACGTGGCCGGGGCGACGCCGCCCGAGGATTGGGATGGCAACTCGCCGGCTCCGTGGCTCGGCGACAGGAATTATAGCTGGAAAGATCTGGCCGTCAGCGAGTATTTCGCCCAGAACATCTCCTCAGGCTACGTCATGCTGCGGCACGGGAAATACAAGTATGTCTACCACACACGCCCGACTCCGGAGTTCCCTACCCAGCGCGAGATGTACAATCTCGATGCTGATCCCGATGAATTCGTCAACTTGGT
>JAJYHU010000262.1 GCA_021784615.1 Acidobacteriota bacterium
TACACAACCGGCTTTGGAACTCGCGGCTCGCCTCAACCCGCGATTTCCTTCTGCAAAGCTCAAGTCATTTTCCGCAGCAGTTTCAAGCGAAGCCACCCTTTGGATTTCCAGGTTGGGATCGCCGTCGACGCGTCCACCAACCAAACGTGCTATTTCTTCAACTCTCATAACGCCCCCGGAGTTCCGAATAGCTCCTCAACCTTTGTGATGGCGCGTGCCTCAAGAATTGTAGATTGGCGGTTCGCCGGGAGGGCGTGTTTTCCATCGGCGGTGAACCCAAAGCCACTGCTCCGGATAGCGGCGAACGTACTGCTCAATGCGCCGTGTAAAATTGGCGGTATTCACCACGATCTCTTCTTCCGGATCCGCACGCTTGATCCACTCAACCCGGTCGAACCTCAGCCGATATTTTTTCAGCTTTGCATCCCAGATGACAAGCCCCAAAATGATCGGGACGCCCGTTTTGCGCGCCACGCGAGCCGGACCGGTAGTCGTTGAAGCGGGACATCCGAAGAAGTCGACGAAGATCCCCTCGCCCGCCAGCATATTCTGGTCAATCAAAACTCCGACTG
Source organism: Acidobacteriota bacterium (assembly GCA_021784615.1). Classification (GTDB taxonomy): domain Bacteria; phylum Acidobacteriota; class Terriglobia; order UBA7540; family UBA7540; genus JAMCXS01. The sequence goes on from JAJYHU010000262.1 coordinate 573, forward strand.
CTTCCCCGCGCCCGAAAGCTGCCAGCACCTGGCGCGCAAATTCCCCTTTCTTGATCGCCTGGCCGCCGCTCGCGCGGCGATACCCGTTGATGAGTTCGTCGATCAGGGGATTGTCCATTTCGCGAACCACGAAATTGCACGGATAACCGTAGATGCCATGCGCGAAGGAACCCAGCTCCCAGTTGCCGAAGTGCGCCGTAAGATAGAGCACACCCTTGCCCTGCTTCCGGGCCTCATCGTAGTTCTCAAAGCCGTCGTAGATGATAAGCCGCTCGATATTCTCCCGGCTCAACCGGGGGAAATGGGCAAAGTCCGCAAGCATTCGGCCTAAATTGCGGAATTCCCCCATCAGGACTTTCCGCCGTTTGCGGTCGTCCCATTCGGGGAATGCGAGCCGCAGGTTAAATAATCCCACCCGGCGAAGGCGCGGCCAAAAGGAGTACGAAAGCACGGCCAGCACTCCGCACGCGGCGCGCGCCACCCGGTGCGGCAGCCAGCCAAGCAGTTTCAGAAGGCTCTCGGCAACCGCGGCTTCAACCCGGTGGCGGAAGAGTGGACTTTCAGATCGATGTTTTCTTTTCAACAAGGCTCGCAAGCTTTACAGATTTTCTCTCAGCGTGGCTAATTCAGGTTCTCAGCCATCCCCACAGGGTACTTTTCAATTCTCGACAGGCGAACTTAATCGGCTCGCAGGGGAAGATTTTGCAAGAAAAAACTGAGGACTTGATTTTCGTACTCTTTCCTTTCAGGCCCAGAGACAAGAGTATCCTGGGTGCGCGGCAAAACCAAGAGGCGCTTGGGCTGAGGAGCATCCTTATAGAGGCCCTCGGCAATCTTCCGAAGCGCCGGAGCGTTTTCAGAAGCGAGAAATAGCTTTGGCCTTCCGGCCAATTTGGAAAGGCCGGCGCGGACGTCCGGATACGACGAACGGAAGGTGAGGAGCCGAAACTCCGCCCGGGAAAGGAGATGAAAGATCGGACCGGCGCCCCCCAGCAACCGGTCCACCTGGGAGTCAAACATCTGGGTTGGCCTCTCATAGGCGTTGTCTACAACCAGCGCCTGCACCATGGGATTTTCTTCGCCGGCCACCAGGCCCGCATACGCCCCGATCGTCGTCCCATAGACCCCCACCCGGTGGGGATTGACACCCCTAAACTTCGTAACTCTGGCAATCGCCGACATCAAAATCGACGCTTCTCGAATTCCCAAATTGGAAAAACCGTCTTTTGACCGCGGCCCGTCAAAATTGAAAAGGTAAACATTAAAGTGATTCGCCTGGAGCGTCGTGCCCAGGGAAAGCAATTCCGACCGGTTGGAATTATATCCGTGGCAAAGAATGATTACGGGAGCCCCTTTCAGCCCTACCAGGAGCCAGCCGGCATGCTCTCCGCCCCGAGCGTCCGCAAAGTTCAAATTTTCGTAACTTGCCAGCAGGTAGGAAGCCGGAGTCACATTTTCAATCGAGTCATGCGTCGTGGCAATACGGTAAGTCAAGAAGAGTCCGACTCCAACCAGGACCGCAAACATCGCGGCGCCAAGAACCACCGCCCCCCATAAAAGCCGGCGAGAAAGTCCCGACGCAGTTTGTGGCGGAGGGAAAGCAATTCCTCCGCGCCTGGTCACCATGCAGAAACCCCTTGTCTATTCCATTAAGGAGATCGTCAATCGCGCAGGGTTAGAATAGCGAATCGTAGCATAATCGCTTATCAGGTTGCCATCACCTTTATCACCCCAAAACACGGCGCCATGGTCAAACCGGCGGCCCCTTTCGCGGCTTTTGAGAGCCGCACTCCCGTGAGCGCAGCGCCTCCGCGGCCCGCCCCGCCGGCCGCGCCAAGAGGGCGGAGCACCCGGCAGCATCTTCCATTTTTTGGGCTATACTGAAAACGCCATCGGGCCCACCCGTGGGAGGATCGAGGAATTTGGCTTCCCAGGTCATTGATATCCGGCAATTCGGCGCACGGCAGTTTCGGCCCTTGCTCCAAGCGGAGTCCCAAGCCTGGCTGGAAGGTCTCCATTGGGATTACGCTCCTTCCGCAGAAATCATCTCGGCATACCTCAATGAGAAGCGCCTGCTCGGGTTTGCCCTGCTTGAAGACGGGCGCCTGACGGGCTATTGCCTCTACTTTCGCGAGGGGCCGAAAGGCATGATCGGAGACCTCTTCGTTGCGGGGCGCCGCTCCTGTGAAAATGCCGCGGCCCCATTGGTTGAGCGAACAGTTGAGACGCTTATCAGCGCGCCTGGCGTGCGCCGCATTGAAGCTCAGCTTCCTCATCTTAATATCGAACAAATCAGCCCGCACTTTCAGGCCCGCTCCTTCCAAGTTTACCGCCGCCAGTTCATGACTTTTCATTTGACGAATGGGACGGAGGATTTTGGGCAGGCCGCCGGCGGTCCGGAGCCTCTTGAAAGAATGCCCTCGCCATCGAGCGACTTCCAATTCGAACCCTGGGAACGCAAGTATGATCACGAGGCAGCCCAACTGCTCCACCGCGCCTACCAAAATCACATCGACGCCGCCATCAACGACCAATACTGCACCTTTGCGGGAGCAAAGCGCCTGGTCGAAAGCATCGTCCGCCAGCGGGGCTGCGGAGATTATCTGGACCAGGCGTCCACGGTCGCTCTCCATCGGTCAACGGGCAGGCTGGCGGCAATCCTGGGCCTGACAGAGGTGCGGCCCGGCACCGCCCACGTCCCCCAGATTGCGGTCGCCACCCCCTACCAGGGGCTGGGTCTCGGAACGGCCATGCTCCGGTCTTCATTCCACAAGCTGAAAAGGGCTGGTTTTTTGGAAGTGTCCCTCACCGTAACAACCTTGAACAGCCGCGCGGTACGCTTCTACGAGCGGTTGGGATTCCGCACCTTTCGAGAGTTTGGCGCTTTCGTGTGGGACCGTCCCTGAGAGAAAGTCGCGGAAGCGCATAACGTTTGCGCTACAGCCTCCATCATATATACTTGGTGATCGATGGTGACACATTCCCACGCACAGGCAGCAGGTAGCGCATCAGAGGTGGGTGTCCTTTGCCCTCCTCTGCGGGGTTTAATTGCGGGAATTGTTATTGAGTCGACAGTTGCATAAAATCATATCGATGATGTATTTAATAATACTTAATGAGTGCCTGACGAAAAGCCGCAGAGGAACGCACAAGACGCGTACCTCTGATGCGCTACCTGCTTCCGGGATGGCATAGGTAAACTGTTCCGAAGCCAGCGCGTACTCGGCGTAACCTCCATCGACCGTATAGCCGGTGAAAGCGGCGTTGTCGCACAGGTTTTCCTTTCCGG
>JAJYHU010000429.1 GCA_021784615.1 Acidobacteriota bacterium
GGAAAAAACAGCCAAAACGAACCGAAAACGAAGCTAAAACAAAGCTAGCTAAGTTGTTGAAAATACATGACACGCCAAAAAAACGAACCGAAGAAAATCGAAAATAATCTCCCGCGCAGCTAAGCTGATCCTGGGCTAGCGTGGTGCCCTGTAAGGTAGCGGACAAGGTACCGCCGCGATCCCGGCGGCATTTGCAGGCGGGATGCCGGCGTTACGGACGCGCCGATTTTCCACTTATTTCGCGGACACTACACAAGGGAGCTATACGACGCATGCGCGCAGCCCGCGCAAAAAGAAACCTTACTTCGATTAGTTGAACCATCCGGCCAAAAGGGCTATAAGTAAGAGGAGAGGACACTGAGATCCCTCTGGCATACTGCCTGCCCGAACTGGATGCCCTTCTCTGGAATGCGAGAGCTCCAAAAGGATCATCGCCTTGGAGAAGAGGGAACCTTAGCTGGCGAGGTTGAAAACTGCTCGCCTCCTGCAAGTTTCGCCTTCTGCCCGGAGGGTGGAAAATCGATGAGCGAAGAGGCCTGTTCAAGAGTTGTCTTGTGGACCCGGAAAGCCCCGGCTATTGCCAGCGTTGTGGCTGTCTTCTTGGGGGCCATCGTCCTTTTTGGATGGGCGCTGAATTTTCAGATCCTTACCAGTTTGCTTCCCCGACAGACTTCGATGCGCCCAAACTCCGCAGTGGCTTACATTTTTGCGGGTCTTGCGCTCTGGCTCCTTCAGGAGGGGAGCGACCGTTCGTCCTCTCGAGTCTGGCGGCGCCTGGGACAGGCATGTGCTGGCGTAGTTGTCGCATGCGGCGTGCTGACGCTCTCTGAATATCTGTTCAGTCTCAATCTGGGCGTCGATCAACTGTTCTTCCACGATGTGCAAGAGCCGATCGTGGGATTGGCCGCGGGCCGTATGACTCCTATTGGTGCGTTGAGCCTTGCATTCCTGGGTTGCGGGTTTCTCTCGTTAAATTGGAGGAAGAGGTCTGGCCTTCAGCTTTCGGAATTACTTGCCCTCGCAGTGGTTCTTGATGGCATGCTTGGCCTGTTCGACTGTATCCTGCATCCGGAGTTTACCCTGACGGGAATTGCGCCGAGCAGCTCACTGGCGCTGTGTGCGCTGGGCGCCGGACTCCTTACGGTGCGTGCCGATCACCAGTTCCGGAAGTTGCTGGAGAGCGAATATAGCGGGGGTGCGGCGTTCCGCCGTCTGCTTCCTGCGGCAGTCGTCATTCCGCTGGTGCTGGCTGCTATGGTGGGTCAGGGACAAAAGATTAGTCTCTTCTCCGGATACGTTGGCCTCACGCTGCTCGTCGTCATGACCATGACGGCGTTCGTGCTCGTTGTGATGTGGACAACGGAATCACTGGATGAGGCAGACCAAGCCCGGCGGGCTGCGGCTGCTGAACTTGCCACTCGAGCACGACAGCAGGCAGCCATAGCCGATTTCGGCCATCGGGCTCTGCGAGGGACCGGCCTGCCCGCGCTCCTGGACGAGGCGGTGGTGCTTGTAGCACGAACCCTCAACGTTGAGTACAGCAAAGTGCAGGAATTGCTGCCGGACCGCAAGGCGCTGATCCTGAGGGCGGGCGTGGGGTGGAAAGCGGGACTTGTGGGTCAGGCGATAGTTGACGCGGGACCCGAGTCCCAGTCGGGCTACACGCTGGTGAGTGAGCGGCCGGTGATTGTGCGAAACTTCGCGGAAGAAAGGCGGTTTGTTCCCTCACCCTTGCTGGCAGGTCATGACGTTGTAAGCGGATTGAGCGTGATCATACCAGGGAAGGACCAACCCTTTGGTGTTCTGGGCGCCCACACAAGCCGATCCCGAAGTTTCACCAGAGACGACGTCAACTTCCTTGAAGCTGTGGCTAATATTCTGGCGGCAGCCATTGAACGCGGGCGGACCGAGCAAGATTTGCGCAGGTTCAATCGGGCGATCCGGACTCTGAGCGAATGCAACTTGGCGATGGTCCGGTCGACAGCCGAGCAGGAACTTCTGCAGAAGGTCTGCGATATCTTGGTTGATCAAGGTGGTTATCGGATGGCCTGGGCGGGGTATGCCGAATGGGACCAGGCAAGAACCGTGCGGCCGGTTGCTGTCTCTGGCGCCGATGAGGGCTACCTTGCATCGGTGAAAATCACCTGGGCTGACGAGGAGTTGGGACACGGGCCTACGGGTACGGCCATTCGCACACGCAAGCCCTGCGTGGTCAGGAACATCCTGAAGGATGAACGTTTTGTTCCGTGGCGCGAAGACGCTGCCAGGCATGGTTATGCTTCCACTGCTGCTCTCCCTCTGATTGTTAATGACCAACCTTTGGGCGTGCTCCGTGTCTACGCCGAAGCTCCCGACGCTTTTGACGATGAAGAAATCAAGCTGCTTATGGAAATGGCCGGCGATCTTGCGTATGGCGTGCAGGCCCTACGGACCCGCGCCGAGCGGTCCGAGGCATCGGAGGCTCTGCGCCAAAGCGAGGAAAGGTTCCGGGAGATGGCGGAGAACATCCGCGAGGTCCTGTGGATGGTGGACCCAACCCGAACCAGGGTTCTTTATGTAAGCCCGAGCTATGAAAGCGTCTGGGGCAGTTCGGCAGAAGCAATCTTCGAGCGGGGGATGGGTTGGCTGGATGCCATTCATCCTGAGGACCGCAGCCGGGTTCGGGCGGTACTTGGAGGCGACCTTCCCCAACAGCAGTTCGAAATCGAATTTCGGGTAGTGTGGCCGGATGGATCGGTGCACTGGGTCCGTGACCGCTCCTTCCCAGTTCGAAATCATAGTGGTCAGACAGAACGAATTGTAGGAATTTCAGAAGACATCACGGAACGCAGGCTGGCGGGTGAGGCTCTGCTTGAAAGTGAGGAGCGTTACCGGCAGTTGTTCAATGAGATGAATGTGGGGTGTGCTCTTCTCCAGGTTATCTGCAACGCGCAAGGGATCCCGTGTGATGCGTGGTTTGTGGATGTAAACCCAGCTTTTGAACGAATCACCGGCTATGCGAAGGAATCTGTCGCTGAGGAAAAGGTGTCGGAAGTCTTCCCTCAAATTCGGCCTTCCTGGTTCGAGAAGTTGGGGCAGGTTGCTCTCACCGGTGAATCGGTCCATTTTGAAAGCTATTCCGACGTTTTCAAGAAGTACTTTGATGTAACATCTTTTCGGCCTCGTCCGGGACATTTCGCCATCGTTTTTGCGGACATAACCGAGCGCAAGCAGGCCGAGCAGTGCCTTGAGGAAGCTGAGCGCAAGTATCACAGCATTTTTGAAAACGCGATGGAAGGCATCTTCCAGGTGCGGGAAGACGGGAGTCTCCTGACGGCCAATCCCGCTATGGCCCGAACCCTGGGCTATAGCACAACGCAGAAATTCATGGAAGAAGTTCGAAACCTGGAACAACGCTTGTATATTGAGCCCCGGCACCCGAGCGGATTCATTCCTCTGCTCCGGCAGCAAGGGGCTATTTCCGAATTTGAAGCGCAGATGCGGCGCAAGGATGGAACGTTGATCTGGGTGATGGGGAGTGCCTATGCGGTCTGTGACGACGACGGGAAAGTGTTGTATTACGAGGGAACCTTGCGAGATGTCACGGAGCATAAGAAGGCTGAAGAGGTGCTTCGACGGCTTTCCTCGCAGTTGCTTCATGCGCAGGATGATGAGCGGCGCCGCATCGCGCGCGATCTTCACGACAGCACGGGGCAGTACCTTTCCGCTTTGTCCATGAACCTTTCCTGGATGAATCAGCCTTCCTGTGAAATGGATCCCAAGGTTCGGTCCGTTGTCAGAGAGAGCATCGATCTGGTGAAGCGGGCGCTGTCAGAAATTCGCAACTTTTCTTACTTGCTTCATCCTCCGG
>JAJYHU010000231.1 GCA_021784615.1 Acidobacteriota bacterium
GGCTCATAAACCTCCCGTCCGCGCCCGTCGAGAATATAGATGTCTCTTGATTTGGCGGCGCGCAGATTCTGGCGGTTGACCATGCCGTCCGCGTAAAGCAGCTCACTATAGCGGAGCTTGATCCTGGCGCCTCGCGGCCCGCGTACGCGAAGCTGGGCCCATCCTGCAAAGTTCTGGCCGAAATCATAAACATAGACTCCCGGCTCCGGACTGGCCATTCTCCGGGGAACCATGGAGTCCACCACGCGGATCGGCGGCATCATTTCGGCGGAAAGAGTTCCCTCGGTTCCCTTCTCCTGCGCCGCCGCGCTCCAGCCGGAAGCATCGAATCCCGGACGGTCCCAGCCCGGTTGGGCCAGGCGGGCGTCATAGATCTCTCCGTTGTAAACGCTGTCGCTCACCACAGGCCCTGCGTGGGTCTTCCAGGAAGTATCGCTCACAATGCTGAGGCGCTTGCCGCCGGCGAGTTCAATGTTCATCTGGAAGAGCAGGGCCGGCGATTTGTAATATGCCGGGCCGCTCTTCCCGGTCCGCTGCAAAGCCCAGCCGCCTCCCAGCATCATGCCGACCGCATTCTCCCCTTCGTTCAACGCTGAAGTAACGTCATAGGTGCTGTAGAGAACACGCTTGGGATAGGTTGTCCAGGCGGGATCCAAAACATTATCGCCAATCCTCTTTCCATTGATGTGCAGCTCATAGTAACCGAGCGCCGTGATGTAAACTCTGGCGCGCACCACCGGCCCCGCCAGCTTGAATTCCTTGCGCAGCAGATTGTCGCCGCCGATCCACTGCCCTTGCCAGTCCGCGCGGGAAAGCAGGCCCATTCCGAATTCCGCCGGACGGCTGTAAGGGCTGGCGTTGCCTTCCTTGTCCCAGTAGCGGACTTCCCAATAGTAGGTGTGGCCGCTTTGGAGAGCTTTGCCCTTGTAAACAACCTGCGTGGAATCTCCGGACGCGACCTTGCCGCTGTCCCACAGGTCTCCCCGGCCGCGTTCGAGGGCCGCCCGGCTTGAGGCGACCAACACCTGATAGGCGGATTGCACTTCGCCCCGATTCGAGCTCTCCAGAACCCACTGCAAGCGCGGCGCAAGAACATCAATCCCCACAGGGTTGGAAAGATATTCGCATCGCAGATGCGCCGGCGCTTGGGCGCCCCCTGCCGCAAAGACAGGCAGGCCATGCAAGAAAGTGCAAACCGTGAAAACCAGGAAAACAAAAGAGATTCGATGAAATTTGTTCAATCGGTGCAAAGCGCGCCCTCCCGCTCGAAAATCGCTAAGTGAATTATTCCAATCATTATCTACTCCGACATCCTCTTCCACCGCTCGCGAAAAGGCGCCGGGTCGGGCGCAGGGAAATCGCGCCCGTCGGTCCAATTCGAAAAAGGAAAGAAGGGGAATTTGGTGATCCAGCGCCGCCCGCCTTCTGCATCGGACCGGGACAAAAAACCTGAACCCCACCGGGCCATCGCGCCGCCCAGGGCAAACGCCCACGGCCTCTTCATCGTCCAGGCCCACAAGCGCATCCCGCGACGTTCGGAAACCGGCGAGTTTGCCGGGCGCGCCGACGGAAACCGCTCCTGCACCTGGCCGCGCAGATAGAGCAGCATGTCCGGAATGTTGATTTTGACAGGGCAGACTTCCCGGCACGCGCCGCACAAGGAAGAAGCAAAGGGAAGTTCCCGCGCCGGGCCCAATCCGGCCAATTGCGGCGTGACCAGCGCGCCGATCGGGCCGCTATAGACCCATCCGTACGCATGCCCGCCGATCTTGCGGTAAACGGGGCAGGCGTTCAGGCACGCGCCGCAACGGATGCAATAGAGCATCTCGCGCATCTTCTCGTCCGCCAACGTTGCGATCCGCCCGTTGTCAATCATCACCACGTGCATTTCATCGGGCCCGTCTTCACCCGCGCGCCGCGGGCCGGTCAGGATGGAAGTGTAAGAAGTCAGTTTTTGGCCGGTCCCTGAACGCCCCAGCAGGCGGAGAAACACTCCCAGGTCCGACAGGCGCGGAATGATCTTCTCGATTCCCACCAGCGCAATATGAACGCGCGGCGCCGTCGAGCAAAAGCGAATGTTGCCCTCATTTTCAATCGTGACAATGCTTCCCGTTTCAGCCACGGCGAAATTCGCCCCGCTCATTCCCACTCCGGCCTTGGCAAACATTTCGCGCAGGGCTCCGCGCGCAATGGCCGTAAGCCGCTCCGGGTCTTCGGTCGGTTCAGAGTGAAGCTTGTCTCGAAAAAGGTCGGAAACGTCATGGCGGGTTTTATGCATCGCCGGGGCCACAATGTGCGCCGGCCGTTCTCCCGAAAGCTGCACGATCAGTTCGCCCAGGTCGGATTCCACGGCCCGAATGTTCGCAGCTTCGAGCGCATGGTTCAGCTCGATTTCCTCGCCCACCATGCTCTTGCCCTTAACAACTTCCTGCGCGCCGGCTTTGCGGACGAGTTCCAATACCACGGTGCAGGCTTCTTCTCCCGTCCGGGCCCAGTGGACTTTTCCGCCCTGGCGCTCAACGTTATCCGCAAACTGCGCGAGGTATTCATCCAGGTGATCCATCACCTCCCGCTTCAGTTCCCGGCCCCGCTGGCGTAACGGCTCAAACCCCGGAACCTCGCCAATCGCGGTCAACCGATGGTTGTAAAGCCGCAGCGTCGAGGAACGGTAGGCCCCCTGAAGGTGCGCGTCCTGCATGGCTTCGTGCGCCCGCTCGTGGATCGCCGCGCTTTGGACTCCGGTTTCGCTCATTCGTGCATTTCCAGTAATTCCGCCAGGTGCAGGGTCTTCAGCGGCAATCCCTGCCGGTGGATGTACCCCTGCATGTGCATCAGGCATCCGGCGTCGTTCGCCACCAGGTACTCCGCTCCCGCCTCGGCGGCCGCCTGCACCTTATCCTGCGCCATTGCTACCGACACTTCCGGGTACTTCACGGAAAAAGTGCCGCCAAACCCGCAGCACAGCCGGTTGTCCTTCATCTCAACCAACTCGATTCCCTTGACTGCCCGGATCAGTTTTCGCGGCTCCGTTTCAATGCCCAGCTCGCGGTATAAATGGCAGGAATCGTGATAGGCCACGCGGTGCGGAAAGCTTGCGCCAAGATCTTCCGCGTTCATGATCTTGACCAGGAATTCCGAGAATTCAAAAAAACGCTTTTGCATCTGCTGGACCTTCCGCAGCAGTTCCGGTTCGCTGGCAAACAGTTCCTGGTAGAAGACTCGAACCATCGTCGTGCAGGAGCCGGAAGGCGCCACGACGTAGTCCGCGCCTTCAAACAGATTGACCATGCGCACCGCAACCTCGCGCGCTTCTTCCCGGTAACCGGTATTGAAGGCTGGCTGGCCGCAACAGGTTTGGGCGGGATTGAAAGTGACCCGGGCGCCTGCCCGCCGCAGGATTCTTACTACGCTTTCGCCGACCTGGGGGAAAAACTGGTCGCCCAGGCAAGTGATAAACAGCGCCACATTAGGAGGATGATTGCCCATCACAATTGGTGCGGCCATTCGCTACTGCGCCGAATATCCTCCGTCGACCATCAGGTGAGAACCGGTGATGTAACTCGCCTCATCGGAAACAAGGAACAGAATGGCGTACGCAACTTCCCTGGGCTCGCCCGCCCGCCCGACAAAGGTTTTTGCGCCTTCTTGCGCGTTGAATTCTTCCAGAGTCATTCCCACCTTTTCCATGTGCCGGTAAGAAGCCGCCGTAATGATCGACCCGGGACACACGCTGTTGACCCGAATCCTGTGCGGCCCCAAATCCATCGCCATGTTGCGCGTAATCTGGACAAGCGCCGCCTTGGTGGCGCTGTAGGCAAAGAAGTCCGGCTGGGCGCAAAAG
>JAJYHU010000066.1 GCA_021784615.1 Acidobacteriota bacterium
CCAGGCGGCGGGAAGGGAATTGCCGGTGGGAGCCTGCATCGACACGGCGCACTGTTTTGCCGCGGGCTACGCGATCCACACGCCGGAAGGGCTCCGCGAGACGGTCAAGGCTCTTGATAAGACCGTGGGACTTACGAGCGTGCAAGTGATCCACGCGAATGACTCGAAAGCGTCGTTTGGCTCGCACGTCGACCGCCACGAGCATATCGGCAAAGGACTGATCGGCTCTGAAGCCTTTGCGCGGATCGTGCGGCACCCGAAGCTGCGGAACATTCCGTTTATCTGCGAGACTCCCGTGGACGAGCCGGACGATGACAAGCGGAACGTGGAGATGATGCGAAAACTTGCCGGACGAGGTCGCAGAGTCGCAACTCATTAAGCCTGAAATCAGAATTGTGAGCGAGCTTGCCACATGAAAGGGGACGAGTATGAATGACGACCAAAAGCTCAGGCTGGAAAGCTGGTCCAGGAAAGGGAAAGAGGTCTGGTTCAAAGACAAGGGAAGCGGGGAAAAGCAACTCTGGGGTACTATTGAAGATGAGGTCTACGTCATGGTTGACGGTGACGATGATCCATATAAGCACGTACTTCAGCGGATTAGACGCGCCACCTACAGGACCTGGGATCCACCATATTACTACAGAACCGGTTATTACACGTTTTCTAGGAAGGTGCCCAGCCGCCTTGTTTGGGGTCAGTACGCCCAACTCCTAACAGAAGATACGTATCGAGAACTGCTCAAGAAAGCGAAAGGAAAAGGCTGGGGACTATGCTAAGGAGAAGCGGTCTCCGGCGTCAATCGGTATTGGCGAGTGTATGGTATTAGCTATGGATACCAACTACGACCCGCAACAAATCGAAACCAAGTGGCAGAAGCGCTGGCAGGAAGAAAAGCTCTTTGACGCAGACATCGCGCCCGGCCGCAAAAAGTATTACGTGCTCGAGATGCTGCCCTATCCCTCAGGCGACATCCACATGGGCCACGTCCGCAACTATTCGATCGGCGACGCGCTGGCGCGCTACATGTCGATGAAGGGCTATAACGTTCTTCACCCCATCGGCTGGGACGCTTTCGGCCTGCCTGCGGAAAACGCGGCGATCAAGCACCAGCGGCCGCCCGCGGAATTCACCTTCAGTTACATCGAGCGCATGCGCAAGCAGTTGCAGCGCCTGGGCATCAGCTACGACTGGCGGCGCGAGATCGCCACCTGTGTTCCGGAGTATTACCGCTGGAACCAGTGGTTCTTTATCAAGATGTACGAGCGGGGCCTGGCCTACCGCAAACACAGCCGCGTCAACTGGTGCCCGGAATGCCAGACCGTCCTGGCGAATGAGCAGGTGGTGGACGGCTGCTGCTGGCGGCACGAAGAGACGCCGGTTACTGAAAAAGACCTCGAACAGTGGTTCCTGAAGATCACCGACTACGCCGAGCGCCTGCTCGATGACATGCAGGAACTGGTGCGCTGGCCCGAGCGCGTTCTGACCATGCAGCAGAACTGGATCGGGAAGTCCAGGGGCACGGAAGTGGATTTCCAGATTGCGGAGCTTGGCCTGCCGCTGCGGATTTTCACCACGCGCGTGGACACCATTTTTGGATGCACGGCGGTTTTTCTGGCGGCAGAGCACCCGCTGGTTGAAAAGCTGACTGCCGCCTCAAAGTCTCCGGAACGCCTCCGGGCCGACGCGGAGCGCATCAGGAATTCCGCGAACCGCGCCAGAGTTGAAGTAAACCTTGAGAAAGACGGAGTGGCAACGGGCTTTACGGCCGTTAATCCCTACAATGGCGAGCAGGTTCCGATCTGGCTGGCGAATTTCGTTCTGACGGGATATGGGACGGGTGCCGTGATGGCCGTCCCGGCGCACGACCAGCGCGACTTTGAGTTTTGCACAACCTTCAACCTTCCGATCCGCACGGTTATCGTGCCGGTTGATGACGTAGGGGCGGGTTTAAAACCCGCCCCTACAGAAGCTTTTGTGGACTACGGCAAACTCGTTGATTCCTGGCCGTATTCTGGCCTGACGTCCGAGCAGGCTATTCAGCGCATGACCGAGGACGCCGAGGCCAAGGGTTTTGGCAAGGGTACTGTGCAGTATCGGATCAAGGACTGGGGCATCTCCCGCCAGCGATATTGGGGCACGCCCATTCCCATGATTTACTGCGAAGCCTGCGGGATTGTGCCGGTCCCGGAGAAGGATTTGCCTGTGGTGCTGCCAGCGGACGTCAAGCTGACCGGGCAGGGGCAGTCGCCGCTTGCCCGCGTGCCGGAGTTTGTGAACGCGAGTTGCCCAAAATGCGGCGGCCCGGCTCGCCGTGAGACGGACACCATGGATACGTTCGTCGATTCCTCCTGGTACTTTTACCGCTACACTGATCCCAAGATTGCAACCGCTCCCGTCAGCAAAGAGGCGGTGGAATACTGGTTTCCTGTGGACCAGTATATCGGCGGCATTGAGCACGCCATCCTGCACCTGATCTACATGCGGTTTTTCACGAAGGTGATGAAGGATATCGGCCTGGTCAGTTTTTCAGAGCCTGTGGCGCGTTTGTTCACGCAGGGCATGGTGATCAAAGACGGCTCCAAAATGTCAAAATCGAAGGGCAACGTTGTGGACCCGACGGCCATGTTTGCAAGGTATGGGGCAGATACCGTACGGCTCTACATGCTGTTTGCGGCCCCGCCTGAGAAGGATCTGGACTGGAACGATGCGGGGATCGAAGGCTCCGCGCGCTTTCTCGGCAAGGTCTACCGGATGGTCGCAAAGCACGCGGATGAGCTCCGGTTCGTTGAATCCGTGCTTGGGAAGGGAAACAGCCTTGCAGATTTGACGGCGGAAGAACGCCGACTGCTCCGAAAGTCCCACCAGGTGCTTCGGCACGTGACTGAGGACATGGAAGAGCGCTGGCACTTCAATACCGACGTGGCCATGACCATGGAACTGGTCAATGAATTGACCGAACTCGATTCCGCAGCATCCGCGGGGCAAATCCGCCCGGAAACGCTTAAAGTATCGCTTGAGGTGTTGGTCCTTGTCCTCGCGCTTTTTGCGCCTCATATTGCCGATGAGCTGTGGGAAAGCCTGGGGCATCGGGAGCCAACCTTGCGGGTTCAATGGCCCGCTTACGATCCGGAGCTTGCGGCTGAAGAAGAGCTTGAAATACCCGTCCAGGTGAACGGCAAGCTGCGCGGGCGGATCCGCGTGGCCGTGGGCACCAGCGAGGAAGATATCCGGCAATTGGCGCAGGCGGATGAGAAGGTAGCTCAGCACCTCGACGGACGCAAAATCGTCAAGATTATCGTCGTCCCGCAGAAGCTGATCAATATCGTGGTGAAATGACCGATTGCCTGATTGAATGATTTCTTGATTTGCTCATTGAATCAATGGATCAATGGTTCAATGAGGCTGGTAGCCACGGCATGTTTTTCATGCCGTGGGTTCGTAATGCCCTTGCCCGCAAAAGGCCCACGGCACAAAACCGGTGCCGTGGCTACCCCGCTTCGTCCCGAGATTGCCGGAGCGCTTGCTAAGGACGAGTCGGGAAGGCTTCACGTCTTGCATAACGGAAAAATCGGAGGGGCCAAGAAAGGCGTCGGGAAGGCTTTATTCGAGGCCAAATGGAAGGGCGGCTGGAGAGCAGCCGGCGACGGACTGAACTCGTCCTTGTTGGTGTGCTCGACGCCCCGGACTTCCTGGACAAACTTGGGGAGTTCGTGAGGATCGTGAATGACATGAAAAACACGCTCCGCACACACCGTCAATGAACCAATCGCCCAAAGGATCAACAACTTATGGAAAACATTCGCCCTATTATTGTCCTGGATAGATCG
>JAJYHU010000031.1 GCA_021784615.1 Acidobacteriota bacterium
CGGCTCCAGGATGCTTATTGGCTTGCCAAGTTCGCCTATTCCGCTGAAACCCAAATGCTGGTTCCGGTTGGCGACGATGGAAGCAAGGGATCGAGGGCGCTGACGCGCTTTCTGGTGCTTCGCGACGGGGCGGTTTATTTTCACGGCACGCCGCATGAAGTTATTTCCACCCGCGACCCTTATCTTCGGCAGTTCCTGCGCTGAGGTCGCAGGCGCCGGCGGGTTGGACTAAAATAAATTGTCGGGACTAATTCTGGAAGGGAGGAAACATGCCTCAACCCAAACAAATCACCTGGGCTCAACTCCGCGTGGGCGCTCTGGTCATTGCAGGTCTCGTTGTCCTGGCGGTGGGCATTTTTTTTATCAGCGGCCAGGTAGGCTTCCTGACCCGGCAATATGCGCTCAAAACTTATTTTTCCAGCGCCAGCAGTTTGCGGGATGGCGCCCAGGTGCGTCTGGCGGGAATCGCGGTGGGCAATGTGGAACACATCCGCATTTCCAAGTACACCGAGCCCGGCAAAGCGGTTGAAATTGACATGAAGGTCGCCCGCAAATACCGGGACCAGATTCGAACCGATTCCGTGGCAACGATTGAAACCGTCGGGCTGCTGGGTGAAAGTTACGTCAACATAACCCGCGGCGGGCCCGATCATCCTCCGCTTCGCGACGGCGGCGTGGTCCAAAGCCACGAAGAGGCGGACATCAAAGCCATCGTCCAGAACGCCAACGACGTGGTTTCGAACTTGAGGGTTTTGAGCGCCAAATTGAATGATATTACCGGCCAGATTCAGCACGGCCAGGGCTCCATCGGCAAGCTGATCTACGAGGAGGCCTTTTACAATCGGCTGAATAAAACCGCCAACGAGGCGCAGGCGATGATGACTCGCGTGGAACAGGGGCACGGAACGCTCGGCAAGCTTCTCAACGATGAAACGCTCTATAATCGCGCCGTCTCGACCGTCGACAAACTCAATCAAGTGGTGGACGAAGTCCAGCACGGAAACGGCAGCGCGGCGAAATTCATCAACGATCCTTCCGTCTATAACAACGTCAACCAGGCGGCTGAGCGCGCCAACACTTTGATAGCGAACATCAACGAGGGCAAAGGAACGCTGGGAAAGCTGGCCAAAGATCCCGAACTCTATAACCGGCTTAATGACACCGTCCAGCACGTGGATGTGATCACGGCCCGCATCGACCGCGGCGAAGGAACGCTCGGCAAACTCTCAACCGACCCCACGATGTATAACAATCTGGCGACCAGCACCCAGTCCATCAAGCAATTCCTGGACGAGTTCAGAAAGAATCCGAAGAAATACCTGACCATGCACCTCCACATTTTCTAGAGGGAGGCCTCGAACAAAAGCGCCGCCCGCATCTGGCGCGGAACGGGCGCGGTGCGATAACATAAGGGAACGCTGTTCTCGACAGGCGCTGAAGGGTCCCGGTGGTTTATGAAAACGCGGAATCTGAGACCGTCTGTCTCCCCGCGCGCGAAAAGTCCAAAGGAGTGGTATGGCGGCAATCTACCTTAGACGTGCAGCAGGCTTTCTTTTAGCCGCGATTCTGGCGGGCCTTGTTGGGCCTATGGCGCGCGGAGCGCAAAAGAGCGCGAGTGAGCCCGTGTTTCTGGTTGCGCGCCACGAGATCCAGGACCCTTTTTTCAACCAGTCGGTTGTGATGATGCTGCCTGCCACAAACAATGCCTTAATTGTGGGCCTCATCATCAACAAGCCCACGCGCGTAACGCTTGGCAAATTGTTCCCCGACAGTCCGGAGCTTCAGAGCCGCACCGAGCCCGCCTATTTCGGCGGCCCCGTGGATATCCAGGTTCCCAGCGTCGTTTTTCACTCGCCGACGGCCCCCGAGCAGGCGTTGCGATTGTACGGCGACGTTTACCTGACTTTCGATGCGGAGCTGATCGCCAAGGCTTTTCAAGCGTCACAATCCGTGCCGATCCCGCGCCTGTTCCTGGGCCGCGCCCAGTGGTCTCCCCGCCAGCTCCACAACGAAATCCAAGTAGGAGCGTGGTACCGTGTGCATGCGGCGGGCAATCTGATCTTCAGCCCGAACCCCAAGCAACTGTGGCGCACGCTGCACGACCGCGCCGCGCCGAGCAAATACATCAAGTACCGGCTGCCGGCCAGCCAAGCGCCAGCGAGCCTCGGGAAAACTCCCGTTTACCGAATCAGTGACCTGCTATGAACGAACAAGCTGAAATGCTACAAGCTCCCTTCCTGAAGCAGGCGTGGTCGAAGCTCTGGACCACGCTTGAGATGATCAAGTTTGAGCATTCGATCTTTGCCCTGCCCTTCGCTTTGACCGGAGCGATGCTGGCGGTGGGAGGCTGGCCCTCCTGGCGACAGGTCTTCTGGATCGTCGTCGCCATGGTGGGCGCCCGCAGCGCGGCGATGGCCTTTAACCGCATTGCCGACCGCAAATTCGACGCCCGCAATCCCCGCACCCAGGCGCGCGCCCTGCCCGCCGGCCGCCTGAGCTTGCGCTTTGCCGCGGCCTTTACGATGGCCGCCTCAGCGCTGCTGGTTCTGGCGGCGTGGGAACTGAATCCGCTGGCCTTTAAGCTCTCGCCCGTGGCCCTGGCCCTTCTGCTGCTCTACTCCTATACCAAGCGCTTTACGCTGCTTTCCCACATCGTTCTGGGAGCGTGCCTGGGATTGTCGCCCGTGGCCGCCTGGATCGCCTTGCGGGGCGACGTCAGCGCCAGCGTGATCCTGCTGGGAGCGGCTGTGACGCTTTGGGTGGCGGGCTTCGACATGATCTACGCTTGCCAGGACGTCGCTTTTGACCACGACGTGGGGCTCCACTCAATCCCCAAACGGTTTGGAGTGGCTGCCGCGCTTTATGCCTCCGCGGCTCTTCATGTACTAATGCTGGGGCTGCTGCTGGTGGTGGCCGAGATGTCCGGCCTTGGCTGGATTGCCATGGGCGGACTGGTTGCCGTCGCGGCGCTGCTGGCCTACGAGCACCTGCTGGTTAAACCTTCCGACCTTTCCCGCCTGAACGCCGCCTTCTTTACCATCAACGGGTACATCAGCATCCTCTTCTTCCTCACCTGGGCCGCCAACATTCTGATGCGCTGAAAACGCATAATTTCAGGAAAGATCCAGCAACGAGAGAGGGGCATGCGACGGCAGCACCACATGAGCCAAGCCTACACAGCTTGTGCCGTATGCCTTTGGCGCACCGGAACCTAGAAATCACGGCGCAAAAAGTATGCCTTGGCACCAACCCTCCTGCGGAAACTTTCAGCCGCCGATAGTATTAACAATGATGCAGCAGATGGAGTTAAAATACTCTGTATTTGCCAAGCCTATGGCCACGTTAATAATGCCGGGAAGTCCGAAAGCAAGGGGGTACGATCCCATCCCCTCCGTATGGGACGGCGAGGATAGTGAACTGCTCGAAAAAATGCTTGCTCTTTACCCTCGCAGGCGCCCCCGCAGGATTCTCGATGCTACTGTAAATGGCGGGCGATTTTGGCGGGGCAGCAAGCATCCGGTCATTGGAATCGATATCGATGCCAGACATGCGCCATCCCTTGTCGCGGACAACACAGCCACCCCCTTTCGAGAAGGTTTTTTTGACGTGGTGGTTTATGATCCCCCGCATATCCCCAACCAAGGCTCCGACAAGAAAAAGGACTTTCATGATCGTTTCGGCCTAGGTGGAAAATCTCCCAAAGAAAATGGGTACACCTTTGCCCATACCTACCCGCCCTTTGTGAACGAAGCCTATCGCGTGCTAAAGAACGAGGGCATCCTGCTCTGCAAGATCGCTGATTATGTGCATCACCATCGCTACCAATGGGCTCATGTCGAATTCGTTCAGGCAGCCAAAGAGGTAGGCTTTCAACCGTGCGATTGCATTGTCAAAATCCGCAAAGGCCCCATCATTGACCCGAAGTGGAAGGTCGCCCACCACAGCCGTAGGCAGCATTGTTACTGGCTGGTATTTCGGAAGTCTAGAAAATGCGAGTGAAAAGCTATCGGCGCACCTCCCAAGTTTCGAGGAGCTCGCAGTGCTGAACCCCGAAGCTTCTTACCGAACATTTCCCATCTGAAGCGTCAAAATGCACCCGGAATATCCTCTGCCCCTGCTCCATGACATCCGCCCCAAGGCTTTGTCTGCCCCCTCGGTGGCCGACTGGATCAAGGTTCGCATCGGCGATTAACCGCAGCTTTTCCACGGGAATCTCAACAAGCTGGTAGCGGATGAGATGCGGTTCCCACACGGCTCGAAACATGAGGATGACATCGTACCTCGAAAGATGCTCAATGACACGTGCAATGAGCACCCGTGCTTCCCACGGCTCCCGCTCGGTCGTGCAAAGCTTAGTAATTGTGATCTGGAGGGGTTTTGTGCTATCACCCGTCTCGGTCTTGAGGGAAATCCTCGTGTTCTCCACCAGCAGGTCGTGCCGGGGCTGATTTTTTCCTCCGGGCTCGATAACCGTCACGGGTTTCTTGATTCTCCGGAACGCCTCCTCGACCAGCGCTTCAAAATAGATTCCATGCGGTGGCGTTTGTGGGTAAATCGACTGGTGAATTCCGATGAGACCCCGCAGAGTTACGACGAAGTCGGGAGTGAAAATGTGGCCGTAGCGGATTGTCATGGCGGGAGGATTTTAACAGGCCGTGTGGAAAGTCAAAAGTATTAAATGTGTCGCAGTCATAGTATCTATACCAAAGACTTTGTTCCCGGGGGCCTTATCCCAACTGGTCCTACCGAACCCACGGAGGACAAGGCAAGCCACGGCATGTATCTTTGCCATCGTTAAAGCAAGACCTAGTCCGATGGGCAGAGGGCGCTTCGGGGGCCCGTTCCGCGCCAACTGAGAAGATTCCGGAAAGTGAAAGGGGCACGTAGGGAAAAAACCGTGAGGGAGTCCGAATCATTCCATTGGCAAGATCCTTTGAATTATTGCGTCCGGTAGGGGGTAGCCATTTCCCGGAAGACCAGGGAGTCAAAGATGGCAAGGACATGCTTGCGGTAGCTCAAGATGCGTTCGACGACGGGTTTGGAATTGGGATCGTGCTGCGTCTGGCGCTGCCACCGCTCGAGCACGTGCGGCGGCACGTCGATATCCGCCCGCAGCTTCTGGAGCGGCTCGCCGCGCAGGAACAGCCCATAGAAGAAGGCCGCTTCCTGCCGGGGTTCGCCGAGAATAGACTCGTCCAAATGCATCACCATCAGGCACCCAAAGGAATTTTATGACAAAACCTCGTGGCAAATCCACTTCTTCAGGCCACCTTGTCCAAGTGCAAAAACCTATCTTAAACCCATTGTCAAGGCGTGAGGACGATTTTCCAGGCTGCGTTTTCGGGGCGGGCGGAAAGGACGACCGCGGCTTCAGCGGGCGGGCTGGCGCCCAACGGATTGCAACCGGCGGCGACCGGACGTAAAATAGGATTTCTGTCGAGAATTCCGGAGCATTGGAGACCAAACCTTTGATGTTGAATCTACGCCTGGAAGATATGGATCTCCAACCGATCGCCGAGAAGGTCCTGGCGGGCGAGCGGCTTGATTTCCAGGACGGCGTAACGCTCTATCAGTCGAACGATCTGCTGGCGATCGGCTACCTGGCCCACCACGTGCGCGAGAAGCTGCACGGAAAGCGGACGCACTTCAACGTCAACCGCCACATCAACCCGACCAATGTCTGCGTGGCCAGTTGCAAGTTGTGCGCTTTTGGGCGCAAGCCGGACACTCCCGGGGCATACACAATGGCACTCGAAGAGGCCTTCCGGATTGCGGGAGAAAACTGGACCGAGGCCATTACGGAATTCCACATTGTCGGCGGCCTTCACCCGAACCTGCCCTTCCAGTATTACGTCGATCTGCTGCGCGGGTTAAGAGAACGTTTCCCTTCCGTTCACCTGAAGGCTTTTACAGCCGTCGAGATCGCCTATTACGCCCACATGACAAGGCTTTCCGTCAGGGAAATCCTGGAAAAGTTCAAAGAAGCGGGGCTCGGGTCGCTGCCCGGCGGCGGCGCGGAGATTTTTGCTCCGGCGGTCCGCCGCGTCATCTGCGACCACAAGATCGGCGCCCATATGTGGCTTAAAATCCACCGGACGGCTCACGAACTGGGATTGCACTCCACCGCGACCATGCTTTACGGGCACATCGAGTCAGCCGAAGACCGCGTGGACCATCTGGTGCAGCTCCGCGATCTCCAGGACCAGACGCACGGCTTCCAAACCTTCATCCCGCTGGCCTTCCATCCCGCCAACACGGAACTCGGCAAGCTGGTCGAACACGCGGAAACCACAGGTTTTATGGACCTCAAGAACATCGCCGTGGCGCGCCTGATGCTCGACAACTTCCCGCACATCAAAGCTTACTGGATTATGCTGACGCCGCGTGTGGCCCAGATCGCGCTGCGGTTTGGCGCCGACGATATTGACGGCACCGTGGCCGAAGAGAAAATCTACCATGACGCGGGGGCCAAAACCCCCCAGGTGATGACGCGCCAGGAAATCATGCGCCTGATCAAAGAAGCCGGCTTTGAACCCTTCGAGCGCGATACTCTCTATCGCCCCGTCAGCCGCACCGAAACCAGCGTGAGTGTGCAAGTCTAGACGTACATTCCTCAGGAATCAGCGGCAAAGAGCTTCCTACCCTTCTTCGTGAAGCCGAAACCTCGTTGCAAGCTCATAAGCCAGCCAGACAAACACAGGCAAGTACTCTAAAATCAACATGATAGTTGAGTTCTTGTATAACCCTCCGGCGGCGTAGGAAATGACGGGAGAATAACCCAAGACACAGGTTACGGTAATCAGAAGCAGCGGCAGGCTGGGAACAAAACACAAGAACGGAACAATCCAGGTGAAATACCAGGGGAAGGCGTTCGGTGATAAAAAGAGCAGCCCCGCCAGAGTGACGAGCCCCGCATGGAAAGGCTCCAAGCGCGCTTTGAGAACGTAAAAAACCAGCCCCAGCAGGAACACGCCAGCCACTAGCTCGGCTTGCGGCTTGGAATTCCCTGCCAGGCGGAGCAGCCGGAACAGACTGTCGTTGTTTTCCCATCCCGCCGCAAAATCCGAAAGCCCCCGGAACAGATGCTCCCGCGCCCGCAGAAACGGCACGTAGCCGAGTAGCGCCAGCCCGCCAAAAATGCCGGCGTAAGACCAGCGGGAACGCTTCAGAAACGCGGGCAAAAGGAAGAGCGGGAACAGCTTGGACAGGAACGATAGGGACAGAAAGGCGATTGACAGAGGGCCGCGACGCTTTATAATGAAGATGATTGATGCCAGAAGCAGCACGAGGGCCAGCGAGTCATTGTGCCCGGACTCGGCAAAGGAAATAAGGACTGCCGGATTCCAGGCATAAACGAGAACTTGCTGGAGAGGCTGCCGGGTTGCGGCCAGAAGGAACAGGATAAGCGCAACGATTGCCAGGTCCAAAGCGGTGAACAATCGCTTATATCCAGCGATGGTTCCAACTGAAGCATAGGCCGCCTCCGTAAGCGGCGGATAAAGGGTTGGAATGGTCCTTCCGGTTTTGATCGGGTGATTGGCGTTTTCAGCCCAACGGAGCCCTGGCATTGCAGGATAAACCCTGTAGGGATTGATTCCAGCGCGCACAATGCGCCCTTCCCACTGGTAGCGGTATACGTCGTTTGAAAGAGTAGGGCTGAGCGATAAAAAGAAAAGCCTGAAAACAACCGACGCGCCAAGAATGACGAGGAGGCCCGCCGGACCGCACTTGTACCTTTGAACAACATAAACAGCCGCGAGGTATAAGGTTCCGGCCAGCAGCATCAGGGCGATGAACTCCGGCACGTAGTTTTCAAGGGGCTGGTGGCGGACGATGAATTTGAAGATGGCCCCCATCGCCAAGGCGATCAGCAAAAGGGCGGAAGCGGCCACCGGACTGGGCAAGGATGGAGTTTTTTGCATCTTTAGGTAGGGCGACTTAGCGCGCCGTGCGATGAAGCGATTCCCTTTTCGAGCCAGCTTCCGTTAAGAGATGGTTTTGAGGTTCTATGATTCACTTTCTGCTGGGCATGCTGTTGGTTCCAACGAACCCCATTGCCCATTATGTATACTTGATCTTTCATAAAGATCCCTTCCGGGGCATCTACCAGCCGAACGCGTTCGATCTCTCGATCGAGATTCCTTACTTCGCGATTCTCGTAATCCTGTCCGCCTACGGAATCCACCGCTATTGTCTCACTTATCTCTACCTGAAAAACCGCCACAAGGCGCCGAAACCAAAAAATTCTTTCGAGCAACTGCCCCGTATCACGGTGCAGTTGCCCATCTACAATGAGCGCTACGTTGTTGAACGGCTCATCGAAGCCGCGATCCGCCTGGATTATCCCCGAAACCTGCTGGAAATCCAGGTCCTCGACGATTCGACCGATGACACCCACATGCTCTGCTCGCGACTGGTGGACGAGTACGCAAGCGCAGGCTATCCCGTCAAATATTACCATCGCGAGAACCGCGAGGGCTTCAAGGCCGGCGCGCTGGCCGAAGGCTTGAAACAGGCGACGGGTGAACTGGTCGCCATTTTTGACGCTGATTTCGTTCCGCCGCCCCCCATTCTAATGCAGATGGTCCACTACTTCACGGATCCGCAGGTGGGGATGGTCCAGGGGCGCTGGACGTGGATCAACCGCGATTATTCGATGCTGACGGAAGTCGAATCCATCATGCTGGACGGCCACTTTGTGGTGGAGCACGGCGGCAGGAGCTTCTCCGGGCGTTTCTTCAACTTCAACGGCACCGCAGGCATGTGGCGGCGCGCCGCAATCGAAGACGCCGGCGGCTGGGAGCATGACACCTTGACCGAAGACACCGACCTGAGTTACCGGGCGCAACTGAAGGGATGGAAATTCATTTACGACCCGGACGCCGTGTGCCCCTCCGAACTGCCCGTGGAGATGAACAGCTTCAAGACCCAGCAGGCGCGCTGGGCCAAGGGCCTGATTCAAGTCGCCAAGAAAATGCTTCCCGTCATCTGGCAGAGCGACGAACCGCTCTATATCAAAATGGAAGCCACGTTTCACCTGACTTCCAACATTGCTTATCCGCTGATGATCCTCTTCTCCTTGATTCTTTTGCCGGCCATCATCGTTCGTTTCTATCAGGGCTGGTTCCAGATGCTCTACCTTGACCTCCCTTTATTTATCGCTTCCACCTGCACGGTGTCGGGCTTCTACGTCGTATCGCAGCGAGTGCTTTATCCCCACGGCTGGTGGAAACGGCTGATGTATCTGCCCTTCCTCATGGCCATCGGCATCGGGCTTGCGGTCACAAATGGCAAAGCCGTAATCGAGGCGCTGTTGGGCATCCAATCCTCCTTCGTTCGCACGCCCAAATATCGCGTGGAACGGGATGAAGAAGGTTGGGAAAAGAAAGAATATGTTCGACGCCGGACGGGCTGGATTCCGGCCGTCGAACTGGCGCTGGCAGGCTACTTCGCCTACACCACCGCTTATTCGCTCTCCGTCCAGAACTATCTTGTGGCGCCGTTCCTGCTACTGTTCCTGGTCGGTTACAGCTACATGGGAACGATGTCGCTCCTGCAAACTCCTCTGCGGCGCCTTTGGTTCAATCTGCCCGCCTTCATCCGGGTTCGCGCCAGCAGAGTGTCACCCGCCACCTAAGCAGGAATGTCGCCCGCGGTCAGATGGCATTCGCAATCGGCGTTCCCATCCGGGCCGCCTGCTCATCTTCCCTTGCCTGCGTCCTTTCCTTCAGCGAATGATGTTTGTGCATTGCGGCATGGAGCGCTTTCTCATACCATAGTCATCGTCCATCCATTGATCGGGAAATCCGAGGATTTTGGAAAAACTCATGAGCGAAAAGAAACTCAATGGCAAAGTAGCCGTGATCACAGGAGCCAGCCAGGGTTTGGGCAAATCGATGGCGTTGGCGCTGGGCGGGGCGGGCGCGAGCATCGCACTGGTTTCACGCAGATTCGAGCAATTGCAGGAAGTGGAAAAAGAGATCAAGAGCACGGGCGGTGAAGCCCGCGTCTTCCAGACGGACGTTTCAAAAGAGGATCAGGTGCGCAATCTCGAGCAGGATGTGCTCGGAGGGTTCGGCAAGGTTCACATTCTGATCAACAATGTCGGCATCAATCTCCGCAAGCCTTTGGTCGATTTCACCCTGGAGGAATGGCGCCACGTGCAGGATACCAACCTGACAAGCGTTTTCCTCATGTGCCGGTCCTTCGTACCCCACATGAAAGGAAGCAGCTACGGGCGCATCATCAATATGGCCTCGATTATGAGCTGGATTTCGCTGCCTGGGCGCTCGGCCTATTCCGCAAGCAAGGCGGCGCTGCTAGGCCTGACGCGGGCCTTGGCGCTTGAACTCGCCCCGGACGGCATCACGGTGAACGGCATCAGCCCCGGCCCCTTCGCCACCGAGATGAACGCTCCGATGCTGAAGAATTTAGAGCTTAATGAACAATTCATCTCAAGAATCCCACTCGGCCGGTGGGGGCGCGCGGAAGAAATTGGCCAGCTTGCCCTCTACCTCTGCTCCGAGGACGCAGGCTTCATCACGGGCACGGACATTCTGATCGACGGCGGATGGACGGCGCAGTAGATCCACCGGACGGAGCGGTCATCAATGAAGATGAGGCAAGTCCGCCTATGAAACCTTCAGTGTGGCAATCAACCTTGGAAGAGTTTCGCGACCAGGTGGCAAGCCGCCAGCCTGTCCCCGCAAGCGGGTGTGTTTCAGCGGTCACTGCGAATCTGGCGCTCAACCTTGTGGTCAAAGTGCTGGAAATCACCCAACGCAAAAAAGGGTTCGAAGGCGAGGCTGAAAAGCTTCGCGCGCTGATGAATGACGCGAAGACTCTTTCCGCAACGCTTGCCGGATATGCTGACGAGGATGTTGCGGCCTTCAACGCTTATCTGAACAGCGCCCGGCTGCCCGAATCGGACGACGAGGAACGAGCAAAGCGCAAACAGGCAATGGCCGCAGCGCTCCAGCAAGTCATCCAGGCGCCGTTCTGCGCGGCGAGTTCGGCTGCTTTCGGCATGAGGCTGTGCTCGGATGCGGTCGCCTTGGTTCCAAAATCTCTTATTGCCGATCTTGGATCAGCGGCCGCCCTGCTGGCCGGCGCCGCCCGCGCATTAATTGTGAGCGCCGAATTTAACATCCGGCAACTGGCGGGGGATCCGGGCGATTACCGCAAGGTCAGCGCCCAACTGCAGGATTTGGAGCGTGAGGTATTGCAGAAAGAGAACTCAATGCGCAAGCAAGTAGCGTCCCTCTTGCCGCAGGAAAAGCCCTAACCGTCAGTTGGCTCGCGTCGTTACCCGGCCACCCACAGCTCAGATCTTTTGCTTTCTCTTAAATCGGTTCGTCACAAGCTCCAGCAGGCCGTACACGGCGACGCAAACCCACAAGTCAACCACGGTTCCAAGGTCGGGACGGAAAGAGTGATGCTGCGCCGCAGTTGGAAGGTAACGCTCGATCGCGAAATAAACCAAGTTGCCAACAATGATGGCAATCAGATATTTTAACCAGCGCGCTGATCTTCTGCTCATACCTATGCGAAAACCGCCATGTGCACGTGTGGGAAAACAGACTTGAGCGCGGCCGCCGGGTTGTTTAACTGCAAGCCGGGAACAACGTCCGCTTCTCCCTACTCGTTGTAATATGAACACTGGACGCCGATGCCGCCATACCAATTGCAGCTGACAACGGAAGTCAAGTATCTAAAAGGTGTTGGCCCGGCACGAGCCGAGTTGCTGGCCTCACGCGGAATTCGCACCGTTGAAGACCTCCTTTACTATACGCCCTTCCGCTATGAGGATAGAACTCACTTGACTGCTATTAGCAATCTGATACCGGGCCAGATGGCCACCATTTTGGCCAAAGTTCTCACCTGCGGTTTAATAAGGACGCGCCGGGGCTTGTCCATTTATGAGGTGGCGGCTACAGATGCGAGCGGTGCCGCCCGCCCGCGGATGATCCGCTGCAAATGGTTTAACGGAGGGTACATCGAGAGAAACAAGGTTTTTTGCGCGGGTCAGCAAATTTTCTTTTATGGCAAGGCAGAGCAGGACCCCTACGGCACGGGAAACCTGCAAATGATCCAGCCGCAATTTGAGATTGTTCCCGAAAACAACGAGGGAGAAAAAGAATCGTTAGAGGTCGGCCGCCTCGTCCCGATCTACGAATCGATAGGCCGGATCGGGCCCCGCGTCCTGAGACGTCTGCTGCGTTCAGCCCTGGAATCACTGGGCGGCCGGATTCCTGACACCTTGCCGCCGTCGGTAAGAATCAAGAACCGGCTGGTGGACCGCGCGACAGCTTTCCATCTGAGCCATTTCCCAGACGGCGAACAGCCCATCGAGAATCTTTCGCGCTTTCGAACGCCTGCGCAAATTCGGCTGATTTTCGAAGAATTCTTTAACGTCAGCGCCGGCTTGGCCTTAAAGCGCCACAAGGCCAAAACGGTTCCCGGGATCGAGTTCCGGGTAACGGAAGAGGTGCGCCGCAACATCAAAACCATCCTTCCTTTTCATCCCACAAAGGCGCAAAAACGCGTGTTGAAAGAGATTGTGGACGACATGCGCTCACCCCATCCCATGAACCGTCTGTTGCAGGGTGACGTAGGCTCCGGCAAAACCATCGTGGCGGTTCAGGCCGCCCTGCTGGCCATGGCAAATGGATACCAGGCGGCCCTTATGGCCCCCACGGAAATCCTGGCCACACAGCATTACCTTTCCGTTCGCCAGTTGCTTGAACCCCTGCCCTATACTGCCGATTTGCTGATCAGCGGACGCAAGGCGGGTGACAAGAAGAGCCTGAAGACGCGCATCGCGCGCGGGGAAACCTCCCTGGTGGTGGGAACCCATGCCTTGATTGAATCGGACGTGGAATTCGCAAAGCTGGGGCTTGTTGTCGTCGATGAGCAGCACCGCTTCGGCGTCCTGCAGCGGTATCAGCTGATCCGCAAGGGGCCGCAGCCGGATGTCCTGGTGATGACTGCCACGCCTATTCCCCGCACGCTGGCGCTGACGCTTTATGGGGATCTCGACTTCTCCGTGATCGATGAGCTTCCGCCCAACCGCTCGCCGATCACGACGCACTTGGTCGAGGAATCCGCCCGCAGCCAGGCCTTCGAATTTGTTCGCGGCAAGGTCCGGACGGGCCAGCAGGCGTACGTGGTCTACCCCATCATTGAAGAATCCAGCAAGCTCGACCTGCGGCCCGCCGTCAAAATGTTTGAGCATCTCTCGATTAACGTCTTCCCGGAATTCAAGGTGGGCCTGCTGCACGGGCGGCTCACCAGTAGTGAAAAAGAGGACGTCATGCGCCGCTTTAAGCAGGGGGAGATTCAGATCCTGGTTTCAACCACCGTGGTTGAAGTGGGAGTGGATGTGCCGAACGCCACCCTCATGCTGATCGAGCACGCTGAACGCTTCGGCTTGGCGCAACTCCATCAGTTACGGGGACGCATCGGGCGCGGAAGCAAAAAATCCCATTGTTTGTTGTTCGCCGCAGACCCGCGCAGCCCTGAATCCGACGAGCGGCTCCGCACCATGACGGAAACCACGGATGGGTTCAAGATTTCGGAAATCGATCTAAAGCTTCGCGGCCCGGGGGAATTTTTCGGAACCCGGCAATGGGGCATTCCCGCCTTTCGAATCGCCAACGTGCTGAGAGATCAGGAAATTCTGGAATGGGCCAAAGGCGAGGCCGCCGACTTTGCCGAGCACCCGCCCTCCCCCAACGAATTCCAGGCCTACGTGAAATTCCTGCGCCAGAACTGGTCCAGGCGTTACGGCCTTGCCGGCGTCGCTTAAAGGTGCGGCCCGGCGCCGCTTTGTGCTTTAATAGTTGTTCGGACATATGCGAATTATTGCGGGCACACAACGCGGACATAAGCTCGACACGCTCAAGGGCTCGAAGCTCCGCCCCACCTCGGAGCAGATGAGGGAGACGCTCTTTGATGTTCTCGGCCCAAGCGTGCGGGGCGCCACCTTTATGGATGCTTACGCAGGCTCCGGCGCGATCGGGCTGGAAGCCTTGAGCCGCGGTGCCGGCGAGGTGGTTTTTGTCGAGCATCATCGCGCGGCAAGCAAGATGATTCGCAAAAATCTCGATGCCCTCAAAATTCAGGGCAGCTTCCGGCTGATGACCTCCAAGGTCCTGACGGCTTTTGAAAAGCTGGAAGATGAAGGCGCCAGCTTCGATTTCGTGTTTCTGGACCCACCTTATGACGAAATCAGCGAATACCATCACGGCCTGCGCCAATTGGGCCGTTCAAGCCTGATCCGGCCAAGTTCGCTGGTCATTGCAGAACACTCACGCCATCAAATCCTGGAGGAGCGCTACGCGCAACTCGCTCGCGTTCGCACCATTCGCCACGGCGACGTGATACTCACTTTCTATCAGCTGGCATGATTGTTTTTTCCGCCAACCTGCGGCGTGTTCAGATACGGACTTCTTTTTGAGGTCGCAGACTTGTGAGGTTTCTTGACCGCGCAGGCTTGAATCGCCTAAACTTGCTAAAGGCCCTGGAAACCTCAGTAAGCGCAAAGGTTTCAATAGGGTGGCGGGGTAGCTCAGTGGTAGAGCGAGGGTCTCATAATCCCTAGGTCGGGAGTTCGATCCTCCCCCCCGCTACCAGATTTCAAAAGACTTATTCATCGTTTCCGAAAACCACCAAAAACATGGCGCCGGTCACGGTGTCAATTTGAAGCTTGATTTCCGAATTTGCCAGCGGCTCAAGGACGTTTGGAAGAGCTTGGATCCTTAAAGCTCATCTCGAACACCAACGCTCCTGGATACGAATGGAACTCTTCAGATGGTTGGCCTGCTCCCCGCGCGAAGCCGCGCGGGGATTTTCTCTGCGTCCGCAACATTCCAAATCGTAATTGCCGCCGCGGGTCTTAGGTAACAGCCAGGTTGATAATCGTACTCCTAACAACAGTACTGTTTGAACCGAGTGTGCCGGTAATCGTAACACTGTAATTTCCAGTAGTCGTA
This sequence comes from Acidobacteriota bacterium, assembly GCA_021784615.1. Taxonomy (GTDB): domain Bacteria; phylum Acidobacteriota; class Terriglobia; order UBA7540; family UBA7540; genus JAMCXS01. The sequence goes on from JAJYHU010000031.1 coordinate 14,994, forward strand.
GAAGAAGGGACAGTGCTATTCCGGCAGGCGCCGGAGAACACCTCAAAAAGGATCAGCAAGCACAACAGGGAGACCTGGGCTCGAACCCAGCGCTGCCCTGCCAAGCCCGGGAAGCGGGTCCGCTTTCGGGCAAGAGCGAACAAGCTCAACACCACCAAGACAAAGAGGCACAAAATCAGGAAGGGGATTGACCCCGGCGGGATGACGGAAGGCGGAGGCACTAATCCGGTCTTTGAGGTTTGGATCTTTAAGGTAACGCTCGCGGAGCCGCCCTGGGGAGTTACACTGGAGCTTGAGAATGAGCAGGTAGCTCCCGGAGGCATCCCGGCACCGCAGGCAAGCTGCACCTGCTTGTTAAACCCATTGACCGGCGTAACGACCATGGTGTACGTAGCGGCCCCCCCGGAAACAATCGTGTTCAGTGATGGAGAGGCGGACAAGCTGTAGTCCTCAAAAAGGAGGTTCGAACTGAGCGTTGCGGCTTGCGAGCCGCTGGTTCCCGTGACGGTAAACGCGAAGGGGTTGGGCATTGAGGTCGTAAGGTTGCTAATCGTCAAGGTGCTGGTTTGGCCGGCAAAGATGCTGGCAGGATTAAAAGAACACGTCAAGCTGGAAGGGCAAGTAAGCGTGATCTTCCCGGTAAAGCTGCTGGGCGCCGTTGCGGACACGGTCATGGTGGCCGTCGTGTTTCCAATAAGAACGGAAACGTTGGAGCTTGACGAGGTTACGGTGAAAACCGCCGCGCCCGTTCCGGAAAGGACAACGGTCTGAGGGCTGCCGACGGCATTGTCGCTGACGCTCAAAGCGCCGGACCGGCCGCCGCTGGCGGTGGGTGTGAAAGTCACGCTGACGCTGCAGCTTTGGCCCGGAGCAAGAGTATTGAGCAGAGCGCCGCAAGTATTCGTCTGCGTAAAATCACCGCTCGCGCTGATACCGGAAATATTCAAAGTCTGGGTGCCCGTGTTCGTAACAGTCACGCTTTGCGGAGAACTGGAACCCCCAACCGTCACGCTGCCGAAGGAAAGGCTGGAAGGCGTCAAGGTGACGGCCGTCGCCGATGTCACCCCGCTTCCTTTAACGTCAATGACGTGTGGGCTTCCGGAGGCGTTGTCAGTAATGCTAAATTGTCCGGTTTCAACCCCCAGCGAAGAGGGAGTAAACGTAATGTCAATCGTACAGGATCCGCCGCTGGCGGCGAGTGTTCCGACGCAATTATCCGTCTCGGCAAAGTCGGTGTTCCCGGTACTATCCGTCTCGGCAAAAGTGATTTTGGAAATCGTCAGAGGCGCAGTTCCCTCATCAACAACCATTACAGACTGGACAGAGCTTCTCACGCTCAAAGTCTGATTGCCAAAATCCAGGGTTGCGGGCACCAGCACGATCCCCGGGGCGTTCGCCGAGTCGATCTCGGCCACAAAGGCGTTGCCGGCTACGCCGTTCAGGCTCGACTGAACGGCGCCGGCAATCGCCGGAAAGTTTGTGGAAGAAGTGCTCCCAGTAATGTAAGGATCTCCCGTCGGGCCAAGGGCAATTCCTTGGCCGAAATCAGCGCCACTGCCCCCAAGATAAGTTGATTCGATAAGCCCGCTGCCCGTGGGATTCAATTCGGAAACAAATGCGTCCGCGCATACCGTGGAACCGCACAAACCGCCCGAGGTAATCCCCAGGATGGACTGCACAGGATTCTGAGTGGGGAAGTCATTCGATTGCGTGAACCCGGTTATGAACGCGTCGCCCGAGGAGTCCACGGCAATTCCGTTGGCTTGGTCGATCCCGCTGCCGCCCAACAAGGTGGAGTAAACAAGCGTCGGGCCCGAGGGCTTCAATTTGGCAACGAAGGCGTCCAACTGCCCGTGATTCGCGGTCTGAAAGGCTCCCGAGGTGGTCGGGAAATCGCTCGATTGGGCGGCGCCTGCAACGTAAACATTTCCGTTCCCGTCCACAGCCACCCCATAAGCGCGATCCGACGAGCTGCCACCAAGATAAGTCGAGAAGCTGAGAGCCGTCCCAGCAGGGTTAATTTCACTGACAAAGGCATTTACAGTGCCGGCGTTTGCACCCTGCACGGGGTTTTGAAGAGGAAAATCCGTTGAAAAGGTATATCCTGCCACGTAAGCGTTGCCGGACCCATCCACTCGAATGCTCTGGCCAACATCGGCTCCTGTCCCGCCCAGATAAGTGGCATAGAGGAGTTGAGAGCCGGTAAAGTTCACCTTGGCGACAAAGGCATCCGACGAACCTGCATTGGTCGCTTGAAGGGGGCTGCTGGTGGGGAAATCGACGGATTGTGTGGAACCGGTAACATAAGCGTTGTTCGAAGAATCAACCGTGATGCCCAAGCCGAAATCGGCCTCGCTGCCGCCAAGGTACGAAGAGTAATTGAGCGTGGCTCCTGTACTGTCCAGTTGCGCGATAAACGCGTCACCGCCACCTTTGTAGAAGGACTGAAACGGGCCCGTAGAGGCTGAAGAGGCCGTCGGGAAGTTCGACGACGTCGTGCTGCCGGTGATAAAGGCGTCTCCGCCGGCGTTCACCGCGATTGCCGCGCCAGAATCCGTACCGGTTCCGCCCAAGTAAGTCGAATACACCAGCTGCGGCGTGGAGGTTCCAACTGCGGTGGAGCCCGTCGGATTTAGCTTTGCCACGAAGACGTCACCGTTGCCCTGATAGGTCCTCGCGGTTATCCTGGCAGGAAAATCGGAAGAATTTGTAATTCCGGTGATGTAGGCGTTCCCGGAAGAGTCAACGGCAATGCCATAGCCGATGTCGCCGCCTGTGCCCCCCAGGTAGGTCGAATACGCCAGCACCGGATCAATGACGAGTTCCTGGCGGCGATCATACCTCCCAAGCCCG
>JAJYHU010000240.1 GCA_021784615.1 Acidobacteriota bacterium
AGCTCCTGGTGAGTTTTGAGAAGACCGAAGAAGGCTATGTCGCGCTACTGACTCTGGCCGCAGCCATGATCTGCTGGCGTCAAACGATAGGTATTTACGGATAAGCTCTTACAAAAAACGAAGAACGCAACATTGCAAGGTGCCTTACAGCAGTTCTTCGCCAAACCGTCATGGGGGAATCCGAAATCATTCTGATTGATTTGGGTTCGACTGACCGGACGATAGAGATTGCGTCCACTTTCCCTGTGGAAATCCACTGTATTCCTGCCGGGAGCTTTCACCACGCCCGCACGCGGAATTACGCAGCCAGCCTGGCGAGCAAAGAGTATTTGGTGTATCTCGCTGCCGACGCTTGGCCTGCCACAAATACCTGGCTTGAAAGTCTGCTGGCGCCGTTTTCTGACCGAGGCGTGGCGGCAGTTTACGGCCGGCATCTTCCAAAAGAAGGAGCCACGGCGGAACGGCGGGCAACCCTTGCCACCGTCTACGGTGAAAAGCAGATTACCAAAGACATGGCCGCGAAACGGGATTTGGGCTACCGCTGCTATCACCTTTCCACGGTCAACGCGGCCCTGCGCCGCGAGGCCTGGTCGGCGACGAAGTTCCCCGAAGAGGTCAAGGTTTTCGAGGATGTGGCGATCGGCAAGCGCCTGATCGACGGCGGCTGGAAAATCGTCTACGAACCCCGCGCGGCTGTCTACCACTCGCACAATCATTCCTCCGACGCACTCTTTAAGCGCTATTTCGACCTGGGTGTTACCTGGCGGCGTTTGGGGATATGGGACGCCGAAGTAAGGGCCTCGTTGGTAAGAGACGCTTTGCGACTGGTATCGGGAGGAAAGCGCCCAGCGGCAAAAGATCGTCGGCAATCCAGCCGATATAGCTCTTTGAGCCTTGCAGGAGCCAAGTGCCTGGGAATCTCCCTAGGACTGAACGAAAGGCTTCTGCCGCTGAGCATCAAGAAGAAACTGAGCGCGTTCCAACTGTTTGATTGATGTTCAGAGGAAGCCTCGCAGGCGTGCGTTGAGGAATTACAGGAGAATTTTATGAAACTGAAAGTTGAGAGCCGACCGCTCGCGGATATGGCGGTGCTTGTGCCTGAGGTCTATGAAGACTCGCGTGGTTTTTTTATGGAAACTTTCCGGGCGGACCAATTCCAGTCGCTGGGGCTTCCGGGGGAGTTTGTGCAGGACAACCATTCGGGTTCAGTGCGCGGAGTTCTGCGGGGACTGCATTTTCAGTGGGACCCGCCAATGGGAAAGCTCATGCGCGTAACGCGCGGAGCGGCTTTTCTAGTCGGTGTGGACATTCGAAAAGGTTCGCCGAGCCTGGGAGCGTGGTTCGGGCTGGAAGTCTCGGCCGAGAACCGGAAGCAGGTATGGGCGCCGGCTGGATTTGCCCGGGGCTTTTGTGTTTTGTCGGATTACGCCGAGATCCAGTACAAGTGCACGGGAGTCTACAATTCTCAAGGCGAGTCGGGAATTCGCTGGGACGACCTCGAGATCGGCATCAAGTGGCCCCTTTCCGACGTTCTTCTATCTGAAAAAGATCGCAAGGCCCAGTCGCTTGCTGAGTGGCTGGCGTTACCCCTGTCCGGAAAATTCAGGTACTAAAGCAAACACTTTGAACCGAGGTGAAAACCATGAAGCTTCTCATTGCCGGAGGCGCCGGCTACCTGGGCTCCGTTTTGATCCCCAAACTGTTGGATCGCGGATACAACGTGGCTGTGGTGGATCTGTTCTGGTTTGGCAACCACCTGCCGGGAGAAGTCGATATTCTTCGCAAAGACATCTTTGATATTGATGCGGAGGATCTTGCAGAGTTCGATCAAGCCGTTTTTCTCGCCGGGCTCTCGAACGATCCGATGGCGGAGTATTCACCGAGCAAAAACTTCATCTACAACGCCGCCGCGCCGGCCTATCTGGCTTACATCGCGAAAAAAGCGGGGCTGCGGCGCTATGTCTACGCGAGTTCCTGCTCCGTGTACGGTTATACCGACAACGAGCTTTTTGACGAAAGTCGGCCCGTTTCGTCCTCTTATCCGTACGGTATCTCCAAGCTGCAGGGTGAGCAGGCCGTGATGAACCTGGCGGACGACCAGTTTTCCGTGATTGCTTTACGCAAAGGGACCGTCTCGGGCTACAGCCCGCGCATGCGCCTCGATTTAATTATCAACACCATGTTCAAGACAGCGGTTTGCGAACGGCGCATCATGGTCAACAATCCTTCCATCTGGCGGCCCATTCTCAGCATTGAAGACGCCGCCAATGCGTACATTCGGCGATCGAAGCGAGTCCCACGATTTCAGGAACCTTCAACGTTGCTTCAGGAAATTACACGGTGGGTGAGGTGGGCGATCTGGTGCGCAGGGCGGTGGAAGAGCACTTGGGCTTCAGCGTGCAATTGACGATTAAGCACCTTGAAGACTTCCGGAATTACAAGGTGAGCGTGGAGAAGGCTGAAAACGTCTTGAGCTTCCATCCCGACCACAACGTCAAGTCGATTGTGGGCAACCTGGTTAAGAACATGGACAAATTCCAGGATTGGGACAACCCGCTCTATTACAACATCCTAGCGTTGAAGGCGATGGACCGGGAAACGACCATGGCCCAGGCAGGAATGGTGACGACATGAGGATTATGCTGACCGGCGCACATGGCCAACTCGGATCGGACCTGCACGAAGCCCTTAAAGGCCAAGGGCACAGTGTGCTTCCGCTGACCCACGCGGACCTTGAGGTTACGGACGCGGCACAGGCGGAAGAAGCTATCGTGAAGGCTCGCCCGGACGTATTTATCAACACAGCGGCGTTTCATAAAGTTGAAGAATGTGAGCGCCGGCCGGACGCGGCCTTTGGAGTGAACGCCTCAGGGGCGATGAATCTTGCCAAAGTTTGTGGCAGGCTCGGGATTGTCCTGGTTCACTTCAGCACGGATTACGTGTTTGACGGCAGCAAGCAGCAGCCCTACCTTGAAACAGATTTGCCTGCTCCGCTTAACGTCTACGGAGCGTCCAAAGTGGCCGGAGAACACCTTGTTGCGGCGAACATGGAGCGCGCCTTTGTGGTGCGGACGTCGGGACTCTACGGGTTGGCTGGAAGCAGCGGCAAGGGCGGAAACTTTGTCGAGACCATGCTCAGGAAAGCCCGCGAGCGGAGCCCCATCCGGGTGGTTGACGACCAGGTGCTGACGCCGACTTTTACACGCGAATTGGCTGCCGTTGTCAGTCAACTGATCCATACCGAGGCATACGGACTTTACCATATCAGTTCCGAAGGCCAGTGCTCGTGGTACGAGTTCGCGCGCAAGATTTTTGAACTTGAAGGTCTACGGGTGGACTTGCAGCCTGTTGCGACCAACCAGTTTCCCAGTCCCGCCAAACGCCCCCCGTATTCGGTAATGAACAAATCCAAACTGCAAGGGGTGGGACTTGTCATGCCCCCTTGGGAAGACTCGCTCGGCCGTTACCTGAACATCCGGGCAATGGTGCAGGAACATGCTCCTGCACCGAGGGGACTGAAAAGCCCGGCTGCGGCGGTGTCCTAGAGATCTTATCGGCAATCTATTTCAGCGGATATTTTGGTCTGCACGCCATAGGTCTGTATGATTCGGCGACACCTAAATCGAACGCACTTCTATCTGCGGCTGGCAACGTTTTTGCTGCCGGTCCTGGCTTTTGCGATCGCGGGCTACCTGCGCTTTGACGTCAACATCTTTCCGCAGGCCTCCGGCGGGGTCGATGCG
>JAJYHU010000011.1 GCA_021784615.1 Acidobacteriota bacterium
CCGCACAGCGGTTCGCAGAACCACGGGACCGATCAGCCCGGACTCAATCAGCGGTGAATCTTTGTCGTAGTGCTTCCAAGTGGCAAAAGTGATCCGCCCGCCCGGAGGCTTCGGCTTCCCATCCAGGTACCACTGCGGCAAGCTCTTGATTGGCCCGCCAAACAGCCCGCCCGTGTCATCATATTCATTCTCGGGCGGCAAATGTTCATCGCCAATCAGCCGGTTCGGCCACAGGTTCGTCACTAGAACCTCCAAGTTGTTTTCGCCGGGATGAACGGCTTCAGTGACATCTATCCGAAGCGGAGGCTTCCACAAGACGCCCAGATTCCGGCCGTTCAGGCGAACCTCCGCAAAAACCTCAACGCGCCCCAAGTCCAGATATAAGCGCCGGCCAGCCGCCGTCGCCCTGGCGTCCACATGGAAGCGATTCGTGTAAGTTGCCGTGCCGGAAAAATACCGCACTCCCTCTTCCGAATGTTCGTGCAGGGAAATCAACTCCGGCAGCGTCACCTCGGGCGGCGCTCCCAGGTTGGGCGGAAAGCTGACCCGCCACGGCCCTCGGACTTCCATGGGCGGCTCGACCCCGGAAATCCGAAGGGAAGAAGATTTGCTCGCCTGGCGGTGGAGGCCGTAATGGCCGTTCTGCCAAATCAGCAGCTCCGATGTTCCGTTGCCGGCCAGTTCAACTGCAGGAGGTGCTTCGGACTTCGGCACTCCGGCTTTCACCAGTTGTGCGATTCGGCCCTCGCCCAGTACCTCTCTGAACAGCTCAGGCTTGCTCATCTCACCATGGAAATAAGCGGCCCCGTCGCGCTCAAACGCCTCGCCAAGGCCGGGATGAACGGTGCTATCGGATTTCTGGCCCTGCCCAACCAGCTTGCCGTTCATATAGAGCGATGGCGCCCCTGACCGGTAAACAACCGCCAAGTGCGTCCATCCGGAGAGCGGCGCGCCCGATGCGAGCACCGGTTGCGGACTGCCGCTTGATCTTTCATACACCAGGACACCGTCACGGCCCACGGCCAACCCGCACGCCGCCTGCCCAGCCCCGTAAACGTCATTGCCCGAGGGCGGATAGATCACGTAACTGTGAGCGCCAAAGCCTGACTTCAGCACGCTCGCAGCGTCATGAGGAGGCAACCCTAAATCGACTCCGGGATTGACCCAGACGCTGATCGTGAAATTGTTCGCCACGTTGCGATAGCGTCCGGGAACGAGCGTGGGGAAGGGTTTTACATCCTGGAGCGCCGTGCCATCCAGGGTGATGGCCTCGAGACGCCGCCCTTCCGCCGGAGAACGGAAGACGACGAATGTTGAACCGGCCGGACCCAGCCGCACGGGCAGCCGCACGCCGCCATCCACCAGGTCGTAGACTTCGGCGGGAGTGATGTCGCCGTTTTCAGGATTCCAGAACTCCGGACGTTTGTTTTCCACCCGGAAGGTGCAAACCAGATCTTCCGTCATCCTTCGGCGGTTGGCGATAAAGTAGATCTCCGCGTCGCCCTCGCGGCGGTGGATAAAGTTGATCGGCGCATCGCCCGACCGGGACGTAAATTCAAAGTCCGGCTTGATGTTGAGTTTGTTCAGCACCGACTTGATGGGCTCTCCCCAGAACACCCGGCCCTGGCCGAAAGATCTTTCCGTCGTGGTCGTTCCGTCAAGATTGCCCCAGACCTCGTCCGCCAGGCGCCGCAACTCCGCGTCGCTCTCCGGATAGGCCGTGAGACCCGGAGTATGCAAGGGCTTAGGACCCACGACGACGGCGCCCGCATTCACCAGGTCGCGGATTTTGCGCAGCAGTTCCAGCGTGATCGCCTGGTACTGGGGAAGCACCAGCACGCGGTAGCTCATTCCGTCCGGGAGAACAATTTTGCCGTTCTCGGCCTGCATGCGGTTTAGAATTCCTTCCGCATTCGTAACGTCGTAGTAGTAGCCGAGCGGCGGAGTGGGATTCAATTGATCCGGCAGGACGGGCGTACTGACGGGAACCTGCACGCCCTGGTAGTAAATCAGGTCCGCCACCACCAACCCCTCGCGGAGCAGATGTTGGCAGCGCCTGACGTAGTTAAGCCAGGCCGACTCCCGGATAAACCAGGTGTTGGTCCGGCTGTGCATCCATCCCCACGGTCCCATGGTCATTCCCGGCTTGGCGCTGGGATGCGGCTGCATCGCATAGACGTGGAAGATGAACTCATTCAGCCCCTGGGTGTACATCCAGTCGCCTTGGGCCTTCAACGCGTAGGGATATTCCAGCCACTTCGTGAACCTCGGATCTCCGGTATAAGACTCGGCGCCCACGATGCGCTTGCCAAAGACGTGCCCAATGGAGCTTGCCAGCTTGATACTGTAATGGTTGCCTTGCCCCGCCCAAAACTCGCCCATGGGGATGTCCAGATGGGAGCCCGCGCCGATCTCCTCAAAAGGCCCGCCACTATACGGTTCCGAATAGGCTTTCAATCCGTGCTGGCGGCAAAGTTCGGCAAAGCGGCCATAGTAGTGGTTGTCCATCAAGTCGGCATCCGTCCTGCGGATGTCCCACAGGAAGCGGTCGGATACGCCGCCACTCTCGACCACGCGGCCCGTCATGGCCGGCAGATACTTCCGCAGATCGTATCCGCGCAACCGCTCAAACTCTTCCGGATAATTCTTGGTCCACGTCTGCATCCCGACTTCATAGCTGTCAATAACCACTCCGGCCCGGCCCTTGGAAGTAAGGGAATGCAACTTGGGAATCAGGTTCCCAAAGAAATGGTTGAAGTGATAATCGTAGGCTGCCCGGCTGTACTTGTCGCATTCGAGTCCCAGCCCGCCATCGGGCGCGGGATGGTTCTGAACGCCGGTGGTGGTCTGGCCCATGCGGAGGATTGTCCACTTGCCCGAGGGCGCCTGCCACTGGAGGCGGCCATTGCTGTCCATGTGCCCGGTGATATCCACCACCGTCGCCGGATCGATCACTGAGCCTTTCGGGACGGGTCCCGTCGCGCCAAAGGGTTTATCCCCCGCGCGATGAATAAAGTTCGCCTTACGAGGCCATTCAGATATCCGCACGGCCCCGGACAGGCTGACCTGCGAGATGATGCAGGCGTCCGACGCTACCAGTCGGAAGTACTTTGCGCGCGCCTCGGGGAAACTCGCGATGCCTGGAACGTCCAGCGAGCTGCGATAGTGCGGAACTTCCAGGTCACAGACTTTCTGGAACTCGGCGCCGTCGTCCGAGGATTCAAGACTAAGCTGCGGCCAATGGGAAGAGCGGCCCGGGAGAGGCGGACCGACATAAACCATGATCGACCGCGCCGCGTATGGCTCGTCAAGCTCCAGTTGAAGATAGGCGGACTGGCCCGGCGCCGCCGGAAGGATCTCGATGCCTTTTGAAAAATCATTGTCCGTCAGCAGGCTTTGATCGGCCGCTCCGCTCGAGGTACTGGCCCGGCGCAGAAGGTCCTTCAAAGACCGTTCTTCGCCTTCGAGCGACGGGAACGCCAGCACCAGGGCGTCCTCGTAATATCCGTGCTTCTTGTAGGGTTCCGGGAGCACAACGTCAATCTCACTGCCGCCGCTCACAAAGGTTTCGGTCCAGGTCAGCTGCTTCATCGAATACTCAGGGGTAATCCAGGGACCGCCGCTCGATGACCAGCCGGGGCAATTCATCATGTCGAATTCCAAGCCCAGCCGGTCGGCTTCATTCGCGGCGTGCTCAAGAAGATCGAGATGTTCGGGGCTCGAGTACGCCACC
>JAJYHU010000330.1 GCA_021784615.1 Acidobacteriota bacterium
CCGATCTGTCGATTAGGGGAATTCGTTCCGAAAGATTCAGGAGGGCGTCCCGCAGCGGCAAGCCGAAGTTCTGTTCTTCGAAGGTGGTCCGGAACTCTCCCGAGACCGGCTCGGGCAGTTCGGTGGTGATCATCTCGAGGCCGGTTGAAAACGAGTGTCCCGCCCGGACTGCGCGTCCGAGCAAGTCGATCGCTTCGGGGAAGAGCTTTTCAAACGCCCGAAGCCTGCGGGTGCGCTTGATGGCGACAACCGAGAAGGGAATGGCAGTTCCTGCAAGCCCCGCCAAAACGCCCAGAATCATGCTGTCTAGCAACTGTTCCGCCACAAGATACGCGGCAGCGCCCGAAATCAGGCTGAGGAGGATCAGCTTTCCTGGCTTGACCCTCATTCCGGCTTGGCCGATATAGTTTTGCAGCCGCGTTGACCAACGCCACTTTAACAGCAGGCGGTTGACGGCTGGAATTTCGCTCATCAACTCGTCACGGACGAGTTGGAGTTCGATGGAATTGCTTCCCCGCCGAGTGCTCCGATCAATGGCCTCCAGACGGCGGGCGACGGTCTTCTCGGGCGAAGGGCTCCCAAATACAAAAAAGACAAGTCCGCCCGCAACCACCAGAATGACCAAAAACGTCAGTGCGGCGAGGATGAGTGCCACTTTAAAACCTCCTAATAAACGGCTTCTGTCTGTTCGAACATTGCTGCGGGCAATTGAATTCCCGAAGTAACCAGGCGCTCGGCGAATTTCGGACGGATGCCGGTCGGGATAAACCTCCCTAGAACCTCGCCGTTCTCCCCAATCCCCATCTTCTTGTACACAAAGATGTCCTGCATGGTGACAATGTCGCCTTCCATGCCGGTTACTTCCGAGAGGTTGGTGACGCGGCGTCTTCCATCGCTAAGTCGGGTTACCTGAACGACTACATCGAGGGCGGAAGCAATCTGCCTTCGAATGGCGGACTCGGGAATGTTGAGGTTGGCCATCGCAACCATGGTTTCCAGGCGGGCAAGAGCATCGCGGGGAGTATTGGCGTGGATGGTCGTCAAGGATCCGTCATGGCCCGTGTTCATGGCCTGCAACATATCGAGGGCTTCTTCGCCACGAACCTCGCCCACGATGATGCGGTCGGGGCGCATACGGAGGCAGTTGATAACCAGTTGCCTCTGGCGGATAGCGCCTTTGCCTTCCACGTTGGGGGGGCGCGTTTCAAGCCGCACAACGTGTTCCTGGTGCAACTGCAATTCGGCGGCGTCTTCCACGGTAACGATCCGCTCCCGATTGGAGATAAACGAGGAAAGCACGTTGAGCAATGTGGTTTTGCCGGCACCGGTTCCTCCGGAGACCAGAATGTTCAAGCGCGAGTAGACGCACCCTCGGAGCAGGTCGATCATCTTTGTGGTTATTGAGTCGTTTTCAACAAGGTCGTTAGCGGTGAGAGGATCGCGCCCAAATCGCCGAATGGAGAGGCAAGGGCCGTCAATAGCCAGCGGCGGGATGATCGCGTTAACACGGGAACCGTCCGCCAGGCGGGCGTCCACCATGGGCGAAGACTCGTCAATCCGGCGTCCCACCGCGGAAACGATCCGGTCGATGATCGACATCAGGTGCTGGTCGTTTCGGAAGGAGGCGGAGGTCCGCTCGAGCAAGCCGTTTCTTTCAATGTAAACGCTCTTGTAAGTGTTGACCAGGATATCGGAGATTGTATGGTCCTTCATCAGCGGTTCGAGGGGGCCAAGTCCGAAGACCTCATCAAGGACCTCCTGGGCAAGCCGTTCTCTTTCGAGCAAGGTCATCGGGGCGTTTTCTTGTGCCGCAAGAGTCGCCACCATCTCGCCGACTTCCGTCTTGACGGTTTCCCGATCGAGTTGATTGATTCGTTCAAGATCCAACCGCTGGATCAACTTGTGGTGGATCTCGACCTTAATCTTGCTGTAGTCGCTGCGTGTCGGTGATGCAAGGTCCATAGCGTCGCCTACCTCTTGGGAGTGTTAGAAAACAAGCCAAAGATGGTGTTCCGCTTTTCGGGCCCAGCCAGGGTGATCCCGGCCAGCCTCGAAGCCAGTTGCTGAAAGTTTGATACTAAAGGATTGTTATGATTGCGGGAAAGCGGGGCGCCCAAATTGATGGCCTCGCTGACCTGCCGGAAATCATTTGGCAAGCGGGCAAAGATCGGTTGTTGCGTCTTTTTTTCGAACGCCTTGAGAGCTTCTTCATCCGTGCGATGCCAGCGGTTGATGATGATGCGGCAGTTGGCGGTGTCGACGCCCCAGGAAGCCATTTTGGCCAGGTGGCGCTCAAGCGTCCACAGCGCCGGCACGTCAGCTTCCGCTACCAGCATGATCATGCGGGCCATCTGCAGGATAGGCTTTAACTCGAATGAATACAGGCAACCCACATCCGTCAGAACGTAGTCGTTGCAGCTCTGCGCCACGTTTACGACCCGGGCAATCGCCGGCGCGGCAATTCCATACCATTCGTCGGGATCAGAAGCTCCCGCCAGGACTTCCAGTCCGCTCTTTTCGTGGTGGGTGAGCAAAGCATTGAAAAAATGGCTGTCCAGGCGCTCCAGGTTTCCAGCCGCGTCACGGATCGAGAAGCGGGCCCGCAAATCGAGTAGCAGAGAAACGTGGCCGAAAGGCCGAGCGAGGTCGAGCAGGATGACGCGCTTTTCGGTTAGACGGGCTAATTGAGCCCCCAGATTGACGGCCACGGTCGTGGTGCCTACGCCCCCCTTTGATCCCATGACCACAACGAGTTTTCGTTCAACGCCCTTCTGCCCCGGAGCCTGTTCTTCGATGAAGCGCTTGAGCGCCGCTTCCAGCACATTCGGTTCGACCGGGTGCGCAAGGAATTCCCGTACGCCGTTTCGCATCGCCTGCAACAGCAACTCAGGGTCGGGCTGTTTTAGGGCTGAACAGGCGATCACGCAAACCGTGGGCCGCAAACGGCGCAAATGGGCCGAAAAGTCAAGGCAGGCCTCTGTCCCGCCGGCAAGGTCCATAAGCACTACGTCGGGAACAGACTCCCCTGGCTGCGGATGCTGCTCGGCTGAGGGCGTCCATTCAGAAACGGACTCAATAAGCCCCGTCTGCTCCACGCAAGCGCGCAGATAAGAAGTACTCTTGGCGTCTGCGGCGACGACGGCTGCAGTCAGCATGTTTTAGGTCCTTGTTCCCTTTCCAACTTCCCAATTCTCACGCGAAAGCAATAGGATAAAACTCGTTCCCTCCGCATTATTGTCCCGGAGCGCTTTTCTTTGACGCCTGGGCGGGAGCCATGAAATGCATCGGAAACTGCGGTCCACTCGGAACTTCGCCCGGAGGCAGCGGATGAACGATTTGCGGCGTCACAAGCACCAGGAGTTCAGTCTTGCTCTTTTGCAAACTCTCGCTCTGAAAAATCTTCCCCAATAGAGGAATATCGCCCAAACCAGGAATTTTGCTTAGCTGCTGCGTGACTTGATTGGACATCAGGCCGGCGATAGCAAAGCTCTGGCCATCTCTCAAATCCATCTCCGATTCCACCCTACGCGTGGAAATGGCTGGAATCGTAAAGCCCTGGATGACCAGGGCGTTTGAGTAGTCGAGCGAACTCACTTCCGGCTCCACCTTTAGATGAATATATCCATTCTGAGTGATGGTCGGGGTGAAATCAAGACTGATTCCGAATTGGTGGAACTGGATTGTAATGGTGGGGAAACCCGTGCTGGCAGAGTTAACTACCGGGAATGGGAACTCGCCACCCGAAAGGAAGCTCGCCTTTTTCCCGGACTCCGTGAGCACATTCGGTTCGGCCAGAATCTGCAACAGGTTCCTTGACTGCAGCGCCTGGATGGTTGCGCCCAGGTTGATGTCCGGGCGGTAGATGAAGATGTTGAGCAAGTTCTGCAGGGAAATGCCTGATCCGCTGCCGCCTGTGTCGCCCAAATTGCCAATCGAACCGCTCCTCAGTGATGGAGGGCTGAACTGCTGCGTGGAAATTGAGCCAACGTTTTTAGCCGGCGGAACACTGATGATGTTCGCTCCCAGGTTCTTGACCGCGGACCGGTCAATCTCCGCAAATCTCACCTTCAGCAAAACCTCTCCGGTGGGCGGTGCAGGCACCTCCAACAGGCTGACGACATCTTGCTTCCGGGGAACCATGGATTGAGCCAGCTCAAGAATCTTATCGGCCACCTCAGGGGAGGATACATGCCCGGACAGCGTTACGAGATTCTTGCTGACTTGGACTTTGACGGGAACGTTGGGAAAAGTGCTCCGAATGTCGTTGCTTAATTCCAATACATCCAGATCCACATACACGTCGAAGGTCTGCATCTGGCCGGACTGGCCCCAGATTACCAGCGACGTGGCCCCCGCCCGCTTGCCGTTCAGAAGGATCTCCGTGGGTGTTACCACGATAGCGTCACAGATGTCTGGATTGGCAAGCGAAATGCGCCTGATCTGGACCGGGGAGGTGATGACGAGCGAGCGGTTCACAATCAAGTGCAAGGCTTCCGGCCCCGCCGCTTGTTCGGAGGGTACGGTAACGGATTGGGATTGCTGCGCCGCCGTCTGCGCCTTGACCTGGGGAGTGGGCGTGGCACCGAAAGCTGCGCTCCCGAGACACCACGCGCTGAGAACCGCCACCGCGATAGAAGTCTTGATACTTCCGCTTCTCATGTTTTTTCTATTCATTGACTCCGCCTGCAACGCAGCTTATTGCGTTGGGAAAGATTGATCTGTCTTTTTGTTGCCTCGAATGACTTCAACCACATATGGAGCAGGGCCTTCCGGCTTCTTGGGCCTCTCCCTGCGCCGGACAATCCTTGTAGGGCCGCCGCCACCGCCGTAATGCGGAGCTGTCGATCCTCCCAGTAGAAGCGGGGTTTTGAAGACCGGGGGCGGTTTAACAATTTTGGTATCGATGGTGTTGCGCAAGGCTAAGTGAATTCTGCCCTCAGTGCTTGCCATGGTGAGCTTGTCCGATTGCTCCGGAGTGAGCAGCAGGGTTACAACCGAAACTGTTCTCGGCTTGCCTTGCTTGTCCTGTTCGACGGCCTGACCCGCGGCCAGCACGCGGACGTCTTCAATAATGGTGCGGGTAACGCTGTCGCCTCCGCCCGATGGCTGCCCTGTAACCATAACGTCCACCATCGTTCCAGGCATCGCAAACCCTGAAACACCCACCACGTCGTCGACTCTTACGGAGACTGCGCGCATTCCTTCAGGGATAGCGGCAGGCAATCCCGCACCCGCCTCTTTGGGGGCCAGCTTTTGTTCCAGAATAGGCTCATTTTTTGCGACGGGAGTGATCAAGGCTCGGCCCACGCAGTCCTGGATGCGGCTGAAGGATCCTGCCATCGGCTCACCCTGGGGCCAGGCTACCAAGGCGAGATCCTGCGGTGTCAAGGGCGTTCCCAGCTCCAGGGGGCGCGCCGCGACAACGATATTGCTTACCGCTATCGGTTTCACTTTGGAGGCCCGCTCGAGTTCCCTGTAAACATAGCGGCTTGCGATGAGACCAATAACCAGCGCAACGGCCACTCCGATTAGAACTCTGTTTCTATTCATTTTTCCCTGCCTTAGTTCTTAAAAAGTCTTGAAAGTTGACTTTGTGAAAACCAAAATAACCACCGCCAGCGCAGTCGCCACCCCGAATGGCAGCCGCAATGCGGTGGGGTTGTCCAGGGTCACAATGCCCTCGCGGACACCCATCCCGAAAGTTGCAAAAGCATGCAGCAGAACGCGAAGATTGCTTAGCGTTTGCTTGGTGCGACGTTTGCGAACCATTTCTACGAGAGCCATCAGCCCCACAATGAAAATGCTTACCAGAAGCACCTGAAGAAGCCGCTGCGGGCCCAGGCATGCGCCCAGCGCTCCCATTAGCTTCCAGTCGCCCGCCCCCATGCCACGCAGCAGGACGGGCACGAAGAGCAGACCCAATGCCAAGCCCGCACCTTCAAGCCCGGACTTGAAGCCACCCCATCTCCCCAAAGCCGTATTCACGCCAAGCCCGAGAACAAAGCCGGATACGGTCAGCCAATTGGGAATGCGCCGCGACCGCCAGTCCAGCCATCCCGCTAAAAGCGCGAGAAGCACCGCAAGACCCCATACGACAATTCGACTCCATGCTGGGTCATGCATTCCGGGAAGCATCACCGCTCCCCTGACTGCAGAAAGGCAGGGTATACTTTATCAATTATTGAGGATATAGTGAACCACTTTAACAAACAACCCCCCTCAAGCCGCATTTGGGTAAGAGTCCCTCCCTCTTATCCCGTGCGGCGATTAGGGGCAGAGAAGGGAAGTGGGCTCGACGCTTGTTTCGGTCAATGCCCTTGTGAGCGTCACTTCCCATGCTCAGACGCGGTGTAACTTCGGCCGGCTTATGGGAAAACCAGAACTCCCGCCACCGGCCATTAAGTTCTCTGCCTCGGTGAAACTGCGCTTTGGTTAGCTGGTGGACGTGGCGGTGGTCAAATTAGCCGCCGCATTTGAAAACGCGTCGCTGATGCCAGATCCCAGTGCTCCCATGGCTGCAACTGCGACCAACGAAATCAGGACCAAAAGCAACGCGTATTCGGTAAGGTCCTGGCCTTCTTCCTCTTGCCATAGCCTCTTCAGAAGCTCCTTCATCAGTGTGTTCCTCCCGTGTTAGAAGTTGATCCGGTGTGCAATGCTGCCCTGCACCCGCTGCCTTTTAGTGCACTTCCCATACCAATGCGACAGCTTTTCGAAGTTTTTCATAAATAAAATAAGATGTTATTAATCAATGATTTAAAAAGATAAAAGACTTCTGCTTTCCACAGCTTTCGGCATCTCATTCCCTGACGTTACCATTTGTTGACGGATTGCCAAGCTCCTGGGACCTTTATGGTGACTTTTCGAGGGCTTTCCGCCTTTGAAAGTGATTTTTCAAGGCCCCTGGACTTGAGGAGTCTCTTCCAAATCGAATCATAACGAGCAGAGTTCTTTAGGGCAACGGATGCCAACGCATAGGCATAATCGGTGTAAACCTGTGCCAACTTTACGAATTCTTTCTTCCGGGAAGGCATTGCGGACACGGGCTGCTTCATCCGGGTATGGCTTTCTGGTTCTTTCTTCCGATGCCATTTCCCGACGGCTTGTCCGGCTGGCGGACGAACACCGCGCTGAGGTTGTCCTGATAGACTTCCCGCCACTGGGGTGAAGCTCCAAGAAGCACAGCCAACTGGCTCTCGCGGGGCAAGAAGCACGAATCGATCTTATACTTTCTTAGCAGGAACCGGGTGTCCGGCGCCAGGCGCGTGATGCTCAGGTAGTCGGCCATAACCCCGCTATATTCGTAAATGTCGAATCGGCCGTCGATAAAAACCTTGTGGGCAGGCCCGAGCTTGTCGATCATGTAACCTCCCCAATAGGCGTCATTCAGCATCCTGCCCATGTCGGGATGGGCTCGCAAGTACGAGACTGCTTGTACCGGCATTTTGTTTGCAAGTTCCCGCTCCAGTTCTTGGTTTGAGGGGAAAAACTTCACAATTCCGGTGATGATCAATGCTATCAGCGCAAAGTTCAGGACGTATTGGTCTTTGGCCGGCTCGTATTGCGGGACCCATTCGGCCAGCAACTCCGCCAGCAAGGGCGCGAAAATCGGCACAAAAAGGAGAATGAAGCGCGCGTGCATAAAAGTTTCGGCCGTGGCAAAAAGCAGGAGGAGCAAATCCTGCAAACGGTATGTCCTACGGCGAGCGATCAGCGCTATCCAGAAGAGCAGCAACAGGGCCAAGAAATACTTTCCGTAGAATTGCGAAAGATCAAGCGGTTGCCACTCTTGAACGGTCTGCACGATCAGGTGCTGCGAGAAAGCCATTTCCAGGGGGTAGGCGGCGAGGCCGGCGCCGTAAGGGGTCACGAGGGAGGCCAGCAGGCAGAGCAAAAATGTCAGTTCCAGCCGCTGCCGCTGCCGCCGGGTCCACGCTTCTGCGCGGAGTCCGCCGATCTGGAACGCCCGCAGGCCGCTTGCCCAATAGGCTCCAAGAATCACGAAGCCGATGACGAAGGTTCCGTGGGCGTTGACCCAAAACAGGAAAACCAGCGGAAGCGCCCACAGAGCTTTCTCCTGGCCTTGGCGAAATTTTTCAACCAGAATCAACGCCATCACCAAAAAAGCGTAGCCCAGCAGTTGCGGGCGCAGAGTGATCGACAAAGAGGCCAGCGGCAACAGCAGCGCGCAGGCGACAAACGCCGCCTTGGAATTTCCGCTTCGCAAGTAGGCGTAATAATAGAGGAGCAACAAGACCCCAAATCCCAGCAGGGTGAGCAGGATCATCAGAGCCCGCAACCCGCCCATCCGCCAGGCGATTGCGATCACGACCTCGCCGAGCCATTCATAGGCGATCCACGGGCTGCCTTTTACAGTGAAAGAATAGGGATCGTGCGTGGGCCATGTGTGGGTCTTCAGGATTTGGTTGCCCACCGCCAGATGCCACCAGGCATCGCCTTCCAGCCAGAACATCGAAGCCGAAGCAGACGACGCGGCGGCGGAAGAAACCTGCTGCAGATTGAGCAGTCTTCCCACGAAGATTCCGGCCAGCAACAGCATGCCCAGAAAAACTGGGAAGGAGAATACTTTTTTGAGAAGGGGTCGCGCGCCTCGGGATTCGTTCGGGGAAGGCATTGACTGCGCACTGTGGGGCAAAGAGCCGCTGCTTTGGACATCCTGTTTCATCTGAGCTTCGCTTCCGTTTTAATTGACTGCCACGCCGGCGCCATCTGTAAGACTCCCTCCGGTTTTCCCGGTGACGGGGCTTGCGGGGCCTTTTACGGCTTTGCTTCGAGCGGCGATTTTCTCCCGGCTTTGATGGAGAACAGGCCTTTCGCTTGTGGACGGTGGTGGCTGAGTTGGGCGGATAAAGATCTCGCTAAGTTTATCCTGGTAGACTTCTTTCCAACCCGGCAACGTGTCCAGAAAAGTTCCCAGCGGAGCGTTCCGCTGAATCAGGCAGAACTGGATGTGGTATTTATGCAATAGGAATTGCGTATCGGGCCTGACGCCCGCAATGTCAAAATAGTCGGAAAGAACTCCGGCATACTCATAAAAATCGGCCCGCCCGTCAACAAAGACTTTGTGATGCAAGCCGAGCGCCCAGATCAAATAGCCGCCCCAGTCGTATTCATTCAGCATGGGGCCCGGTTGGGGATGCCGGCTCAAATATTCAACGGCCTTTTGGGGATAGCGTTTGGCGACGGCTTTGTCGAGCATTTTTTGAGATGGGAAGCCCAAGACCAATCCGAAGGCAACCAATCCGATCAGGACTGCATTTACGGCGTATTGGTCAATCTCCGGCCGGTACTTGGGCGTCCACCTTGCGATTATCTTGGCAATATATGGGGCAAGGATCAGGATCAGAAACGGCATGAAGCGCCGGTGAACGAAGCATGCATAGGTTGCCAGGAGCAGCAGGACAACGTTTTCCAAGCGATAAGTCTGGCGCAGCGGAATGTGGGCCAGCCAGAAGGCGAGCACGAGGATCAGGAGGAGCTTCATCTGCCAAATCTGGACGTCCAGAGCCTGCCACTCGCTGATATGTGCGACGTTGAGCGGTTGGGAAAACGCCATCTGCAAGGGGTACGCGGCTGCTTTGGTCCCGTATGGGCTGACCATGAGCGCCAGCACGCTTAACAGGAACACTAGGGCCAGATGTCGTCTCTGCTGGGGCGTCCATGGTTCCGCGCGGATTCCTCCCACCTCGAAGTCGAACCAGCCGCTGAGCCAATAGATACCAAACACCGTGAGGCCGAAGACGAATGAGCCGTGGGTGTTGACCCAGACGAGAAACAAAGGCGGGAAAATCCACAGGTTCTTTTGTTTTCCCCGGCGATAGCGTTCAAGACAGATGAGGACGACGACCAAAAAGACATAGCCGATCAATTGCGGCCGCGGCGTGAAAAAGACGGTGAGGAGCGGAAGGAAAATCGCGCACGCGACGAGCGCAGCCTTGGAATTTCCGCTGACTAGGGTGGCATAGCCGTAAAGCAGCGCCGTGTAGACGGCGCCGAGCAGCGTCAATAAGGCGGTCAAGCCCTGAAAGAACCCGAAGTGCGTCGCGAGCGCCATCACCACCTCGCCCAGCCACTCATAGGCGATCCAGTGCGCCCCCGGAGCGGTGAAGGAATAGGAGTCCGAGGTGGGCCACGCGTGTGTCGCCCAAATATGCTGGCCGACCACCGTGTGCCACCACATGTCAGGGTCAGGCAGATTCAAGCGCGACGCAAACACCGCCAGCCCCACCAGCAGCGCGCCCATCATAACGGGAAAAGACAACACCTTGCGGGCGAAGGCGTCAAGTTTCCCGGTGCGGCCGAACGGGCCTGTCCGCCTGCGGGGCGTTTCTCGAACGGTATCAGCGGCCTGTGAGTTTTTCATCAGTATGACACAGGGTTATCTTCAGCCATCGGCTGAAAAGCCAAGGCTTCATCATAAACGGCAAGGCGCTTTTTAGGCGAGGAACTTTGGCCGGCCTCGATCCGCGGGTCCGAACCCGAATTTCAGCGATGGTCATTCAAAGGCGGCTCCTTTCGACGGACAAAGATAACACTGAGAGCATCGGAGTAGACGCGGGTCCAGCCGGGCGAATGCCCCAGGAAAACCGCCAGGGGCGTATGGGGTTCAAGCAAACAGGATTCGATATGGTACTTCCGCAGCAGAAAAGGAGTTTTTGGAGCAAGGTCCAGGATGTTCAAGTAGTCCGCAAGCACGCCTGCGTCTTCATAGAGATCCGCCCGGCCGTCGATAAAGACTTTCTGCCGGGGTCCCAGCTCCCGGATCAGGTATCCACCCCAAAACTCTTTGTCAAACATCGGCCCTGCGGGCGGATGCTCGCGCAGATACGCCACCGCTCCTGCGGGGAACCCGTGGGCGATAACCTGCCTTAATTCCGCCCGCGAGGGAAACAGCTTAATGCACCCGAAAGCGATGAGACTTATCAACGCGGCGTTCAGGAAAACCTTGTCTTTTGCCGGATCAAAGCGCGGCAGATAACGCGCGAAGACCTGGGCCAGAACCCCGGCGGCGATCATCGCAAAAAAGACCAGCAGCCGGGTATGAACGCAAGCGCCGTAGACAGCGACCAGCAGCAGGCCGGCTTCCTCCAGGCGGTATTCCATCCTGTTTAGCAAGTGCAACACCAGGATGAAGAGCAGAACCAGCAGAAAGTATTTGCCAAAAGACCCGTCGAACCCCGGAGGCTTCCATTCCTGAAAGGAAGCCATGGTGAGCGGCTGGAACAAGGCCATGCGCAGCGGGAAGACCAGAAGGCGCGTTCCGTATGGCGTGATCATCGCCGCCAGCACTGACAGCAGCGTGACGATTTCGAGATGGTGCCGCTCGCCACTAGTCCAGAGCTGCGGCCGAAGGCCGCCGATCTCTGCCTTGACCATGCCGCTGAGCCCGTAGAGGGCCATGATTGCAAAGCCCAGAGCAAACGTTCCGTGGGTGTTCACCCAGAAGAGAAAAACCACGGGCAGAAACCACAACTTCTTCAAACGGCCTTGGCGGAAACTTTCAAGCGAGATTAAGGTGATGAGCAAAAAGATGTATCCGAGAAGCTGGGGCCGAAGGTTGAAGAAAATGATGAGCAGCGGGAGCACCGCGGCGCATGCGGCGAAGGCGGCCTTGGGATTTCGGCTTTTTACGTAGGCATACTCATAGATCAGCAGGACGATAGCCGCCGCAAAGCCGACCAGCAGCAGGGTCAGGCCCGCAAGCCCTCCTTTGAGGTCGCTCCAAGCCATGGCCACCTCGCCCAGCCACTCGTCGGCGATCCAGGGTTCGCCGGAAGCGGTGAAGGAGTATGAGTCAGCCGTGGGCCAAGTATGGGTTCGGAGAATTTGCTCGCCCACCGAAACATGCCACCATGTGTCGCCTTCGAAAATACAATAGCGAGCGCTTTGCTGGGAGTTGGAAGCCGCCGCTTTGAGGCCCAGGAATAGATTTCCCGCGGTCACACCTACCAGCAGCGCGCCCATCAAAACAGGGAAAGAAAATATCCTCCGCAACAGAGAGTTTGCCAAAGGGCGTTCTTGATGATTAGGCTGGGCGCCCGATTGGGCCGCAGGCTGCGCGACGGATTTGGGGTTTTCAACTGTCATCGCCAATCCGGAAAATGCGGCGCCGCTCTAAAGGCCGGCAGGCCGGGCTCGAACCAGGTGCTACGGTTTCTGCTGCACGTACAAAACGCTAAGCGCATCGGAATAAGCTTGATGCCAGCCGGGCGAGTGAGCAAGATACACGGCCAGAGGAGAACCGGGCTTGATCAGGCAAGAACGGACGTGGTATTTCCGCAGCAAAAGCAGCGCATTGTCGCTGGGCGCCGCGATATCGAGATAATCCGTCAGCACTCCCGCCGCCTCGTAGAGATCGGCGCGGCCGTCGATGAAGACTTTCTTTTCAGGTCCTAAGCTGCTGATCAAATATCCGCCCCAGAATTCTTCATTGTAGGTTTTTCCCACCGAGGGGTGTTGCCGGATGTATTCCACGGCTCCCGCGGGGAAGGCGTGGTTTACAACCTCTTTGAGTTCCGAGCGGGAAGGGAAGAGTTTGATGCATCCGAAGGCAATCAACGCCATTAAAACGGCGTTCAAAACGTACTTGTCTTTGCGGGCCTCGTAAGCGGGCATGTAGGGGCCGATCAGGCCGGCGAGAACCGGCGCAAAGATCAGGGCAAACACGATGACAAACCGCATGTGGGTGCATGCCGCGTAGATTCCGAAGAGCAGAAGCCCCAGTTCTTCCAGGCGATATTCCACTCGGGATATCAGTGGGACCAGCAGGATCAGCAGGATCATGGCGAGAAAGATTTTCCCGTAAGTCGTGCCGAAGTCCGGCGACCTCCACTCAAGAAAGGAAGAGATGTTGACGGGCTGGGAAAAAGCCATCTGCAACGGATAAGCCGCCAGCCGAGTTCCGTAGGGAGTGACCACCAATGCGGCCACGGACAACAGGGTTACCAGGCCGAGATGCCGGCGCTCGCGGACGGTCCAGCGTTCGGCGCGAATCCCCCCGACATGGAAATTCACCAGGCCGCTTACCCAATAGAGGCCCAGCGCGGCAAGCCCAAATGCAAAAGTCCCGTGCGTGTTGACCCAAACAAGGAAAACCGCCGGCAGAATCCAAAGAGACTTCTGCTTCCCCTGGCGAAATCGCTCAAGCAGGATCAACGTGGCCAGTAGAAAAATATATCCCAGGAGCTGTGGCCGCAGCGTGAAGGAAACCACCGCTAACGGCAGCAACAAGGCGCAGGCGACGAAAGCCGCTTTGCCGTTCCGGCTTCTTGTGTAAGCGTATGAAAACATCAGAAGGATGAGTATGACGGTGAGGCTTACGTAGAAGATGGCCAAGCCTGTGATCCCGGCGGCGCGGTTGGCCGCGGCCATGGCCACATCGCCCAGCCATTCGTAGGCAATCCAGGGATCACCGGAAGCAGTGAAGGAGTATGAGTCCGCCGTGGGCCAGGTATGGGTTTGAAGGATTTGCTTGCCCACTGAAAGATGCCACCAGGTGTCGCCTTCAAAAATCGACAACTGGGATTGGCCGGGGAGCGGGGAAGCGGCTTGGCGCAGATTGAGAAAAACAGTGGCCACCACGCCGCCCAACAACAAAGCGGCCAGGAGGGCCTGAAAAGAAAATGCCTTGTGAAAAAGCAAAGCACCCGAAAGACTGCCCGGCTGCTCCGCTCGATGCATCTCAGGGTGCTGAATTTCTTCTTCCGGCCTGATGGAGGCGATGTCTTTCTCTTCCGCCATCGCCTATTGACGGATCAATCGAATGGGGATGGGAGAACCGCCGTTACCAACAATAGCTCCACCCGTGCCGCCGCCACTACCACCACCGCTAGCGCTGCCGGTCGAGCACTTAACAATCGACATGATGTAAGCTTTTACGGTTCCCTGGTAGGCGTTGTCGACACTTTTTATAAAAACCTGCATGAATCCGAGGATTTGAACAGTCGCCTGTTGTGTGCAGGTGCCGTTGCTGCTGGTCGAGCCTCCGGGGCAAATTACGCTGCCATCGTAAATCGGAATCGTCACAATGGAGTCCGACGTGCCCATGACTGTGCCGACCGGGGTATAGTACCCACCTGATAGAATTGTCCATGTTGAGGGGTCGAAGGTATCCATTCCGGTTGGGTTGCCGTTGCTCGACTGATGAATCAGGCATTGGACGCCTTGCGATGTTGGTCCCACCATATTCCCGCTGATCGCCAGGATGGTCTGATAGCCGCACACGATGGGGTTTATGTTGCAGCATTCGATGTTCTGCCGGTATTGATCGCCACTCTGGCTACCGCTGCTCGATTGCCCCTTTGCACATGACGGACAGTCGTTTGCAACTTGGCCCGCAGGCAGGTAAACCGGATAGTACTTCCCGGGCCCGCTCGCTTGAGTCGGGTCACCAGGTTTGAGGGTAATCAATTCCCCTATCGCGTCGGGATTTGCAGCTCCGTCAGGCCCGATAAAGTGCGCAGCAGGTTGGGAACAGGCCGTGTTTGCGGGCTGGGTATGGTCCGGGTCGCAATCGGGAAGAAGCCAGGGTTTTACGCACTGCGAGCCGGTGATAGCCGATCCGCCTGAACCGTTGTAAGCCTCTGCTATCGCCGTGGCCGAGACACTCGCTGAATTGATGCCGAAGATTTTGATGAAAAAGGTTGACAGGGGATTGTTATGGTTTGTGCCGTTGTAAGTTCCTCGTCCTGCTACCACCTGAACTTGCGGGTCGGTGGTTGTCTCCGAAGGGAACGAGACGTCACCAGGTTGGATGTCTGGACTTACACCGGCAATAAGGTTGGCATCTCCTACGGCTACAGCCTGTTGGGTGGCGAGGGTCTCGCACGCTCCTGATATGCTTGAGCCACCGCCACCGGAAACGCACCCGCCCTGAAGGAACGCACGTGCCCCGGCCAGCGCCGCAGCATCGGCGGCGCGCTGGGCCTGGCTCCGCGCCACGTAAAGCGAGGCAAGATCAATTGCCAAACCTGCCATGCCTAGAATGAAAACCATTCCCAGTGCGACGATCAAAACGCTGACGCCGCGGTTGCTGGCAGGGTTCGCGGCTGCGCCTCTGTTTGCTGCCATGGGCCGTCTGCTCCTCTCAGGTTAGATCCACCATGGTTGCATCCGTCTCGATGCCGATCTGGGGAATCGTCGTGGCGGACGGGATCAGTAACCTGATGATATGGTTGAAACCGAAAGTCCAATCGTAGGGATAAGTTAAAGTAATATGGGTCTCCAAGACAGTTGTTCCATTGATGGCAACCGGGTCGGCTCTTACGATCTCTAGACCGTAATTCGCGCCCCCTGAACTGGTGTAGTACGTGGCTGTAAAGGGCGTGGATGCCGTGTAGCTGGCGGTTGCGCTGATAAACGAGGTGTTAACGCCAGCCTGCTGTAAATAGGTTACCACGTCATCTCTGATGGCCTGGACAGAGCAGGGAACATTTCCACAAGCTGCTAGCGTCAAGTCGCTCCGGGGTTGAGACGTGGCCATTCTGGCGCCTTCGCGCGCCGCGTTGGCAAGTTTCTGCTTTAGGTTGTATGCTGTGGCAAAATCCAACAGTCCTGCGACAATCGCCAACAGGAGAGGAAGAAGCAGAGCAAGCTCGACCAATTCCGCTGCCTCAGTGGCTCTTAACAGCGCGTCCGGGGCCTTCAGCAACCTGATGCTGAAGTGATGGGAGGAGCGCACCCGCGCCGGCATGCTGGCCTCGCATAAACCCTTGCGCTCTTCTGTCTTTTTAAATCCTCTTCTTAACATTCTACTGCTCTCCCCTGTAGGAACATAAGCGCATGGCGACGCTCCACATTAAGGAACGCTGGTTCCTACCAAACTCGAGCACGACACCGGCTGATTCTCCAGTCGCATCTGAACCTGCGCCGAAAGTGTTAAAGTGGACAAACGTTGTGAAGTAAAAGGGATGTCGAGCAGATACGGATAATTAAAGCTGATTTTTACCCCGCAAATAGTGGGAGGGGAATCATCAGGATCGAGCCAGACATAGGTCGTCGTATAGTTCGTAATCTTGCTGGGATCCAGGTTTGCCGCGGAAATCGCCGGCTCGACAAAGCCCGTTTTTACCTGGTCGGCTGTGTAGGATTGCGTACCAGTGGCACTACAGGTGGCGCAGGTGGTGAGAACTAATTCTCTTGCCCCTTCCCTGGCGGCACGCGTGATAGTCTGGTAGACGTTATAAGCCCGCCCGAAAGAGATGATTCCAAAAAGCAGCGTCAGCAAAACCGGAAGAACGAGCGCTGCTTCAACAAGCTCGGCCCCAGTTTCGTCAGTCCATTTGGTTCGGAAACGGACACTTAGCCTTCCGGCAGCCGGTTTCCACCCTTTATGCATTTTTCCACCGTTTGTTCCCCCCCCCGGAGATCATAATACAAATCTTAGAAAAGTATTTCGACTTTTTCAGTTAAACTGAAAATTACTGACTGTCTTCCTTTATCGAATACAAGCTTCACCCGCTTTTCTTACGCTCGCAACCCTTGAAAAGTTGGAAGAATGTCAAAAGGACTTCGAACGCTGGTGATGTTTTCTCCGCACTGCTCTACTTTGTCTTCCGGCAGGTTGCCAAGCAGCAGCGCGGCTCGCTTCAAATAATCGATCCGTTCCGGGCAAAGCCCCATGATGCGGGCGCATGTGGCGTCTACCGCTACGGGGTCGTCTCCCATCACCAGTACGCCCGACTTCTTTCGAGCGCCTTGAATGGGGCCGTTTCCTTCCATGCCGATGA
The DNA here is from genome assembly GCA_021784615.1 of Acidobacteriota bacterium. Lineage (GTDB taxonomy): Bacteria > Acidobacteriota > Terriglobia > UBA7540 > UBA7540 > JAMCXS01. The sequence goes on from JAJYHU010000330.1 coordinate 16,749, forward strand.
TTCCGTCCACGATCGCAAAGTCCGGGCGGACCGTGCTGTTGATGTCCAGGATGGAGCGGCTGATGCCGGCCCAATGCAGAACATTTTTCGGCCAGCCGTAGCAGTTTCCTGGCACGATCCCGAACATATTCTTTAAGCTCAAAGTTGCCCCAACCCAGTGATGGGTTTTCATTTTTGGCATGGAGACAACGAAATCCGCGCTCAAAACGGACTTTGGCAACGAGAGCTTTTTCAGTTTCGAAGCATGAGTTCGAGTTGGAATCGTTGAAACCTCGTCGGTGTTCAAGTCAACAAAAACACCCTTAAGGCGGCCGACGTAATCCCTTAATCTTAGGCCTTCGATAATGCCTTCCGTATCGCGCTCGTGTCCGGGGCCTTCCCCAATGATCACTGTTTTCGCTCCCAGGCGCAAAAACGCCTCCCGAGCGGCCCGGATCACCGCCGGGTGTGTGTTGATGATCCCCTGGGCGTCCGGTTCAACGAAGTTGGGCTTGATCAAAACAGTTTTGTCCCGGACTTGCGGGTTGAACTCCAGCAGTGTTTCCCAAAGGAGCCCTTCGAGATCATCCTCGTAGCTCGACGCCCGCCGAATGGCCACCTTGGAGGCGGGGCGGTTGTATGAGGGGATTAGAGGGCTGTTGGAATAGCTCACGCTTCCATCTCCATCTCCGGGGCTTTTCCAAGCCATCCCGGAACGGGTCCCAACGCCAAACTCGCCCAAGCTGCCACAACCACATTGCTCAAGAAGTTGTTTTCCATGTAAAGGCTGCTGAGCCTGGGTTCCAGAGGAGGAACTGTCCGCC
>JAJYHU010000258.1 GCA_021784615.1 Acidobacteriota bacterium
CTTCGTTTTTGAAAAAAAGAATTCTTTTTTCTGTGCCGGAGGCGCTGAAAATAGAGCGGCTTGATTGGTTTCAGCAAATCGCAGGGATTTTTGAGGGTCTCGCATCATCGTTTCTTCCCGGCCGGGCTCGCGGTCGAAACCCGGCCCAGTTATCCCGGAAGGCTAGCACGATAGGCCAAAAAAGTCAAGAATTTTCTGCGTGTTCCCTTGTGCAGAGCTTTAAAACGGACCATAATATGCCGGGAGCCGAAATGAAAAGAAGAACAGCACTGAAAATGGTCCTCGCCCCAGTGGCGATGGAGATGACGAAAGCGCTCGGCGGCTGGCGGCTATCTGCGCAAACCCCGGGCGGTTCGCAATTGCGGGTGGAAGACCAGGCGGAAGCGAGGGCCGGCGAAGTCGCGCTGGTTGCGGGCGACCGGACGTCGGATATTTACGTAGACGCAAAAGATTTTGAGGTGGTCAAGATTGCAGCGGGCCTGCTTGCCGACGACGTCGAGCGCGTAACCGGCAAGCGGCCGGCCATCAAGTCCAACGCGGCGGAGCTGGGCGCAAACGCCGTGATCATGGGCACGCTGGGAAGGTCTCGCCTCATCGATCAAATTGTCTCAGCGGGGCAACTTGACTCCACCAGGATACAAGGCTGGGAAGCCTATGGGATCAAGGTGGTGGCCCAGCCTTTGGACGGCGTCGGGAAAGCCCTGGTCATCGCCGGGAGCGACCGGCGCGGAACAGCCTACGGGGTGATGGATCTCTCGCGGCGGATCGGCGTTTCTCCCTTTTACTGGTGGGCGGACGTGCCGGTGCGGAAGCGGCAAAACCTCGTGGCCGCAACCGGCGGCGAGCAAATCTCCGAATCCCCTTCGGTCAAGTACCGCGGGATTTTTATCAATGACGAGTTGTGGGGATTTCTGCCCTGGGCCATGGAAACATTTGACCCGGGCAACGAGGTGGGGCCAAAGACGTACCGAAAGGTTTTTGAACTCATGCTGCGGTTACGTCTCAATTATCTTTGGCCCTCGACGGGTGGGAAAGAGGAGTTTGGCGCGGTGCCCGGGAATTGCGCATTGGCCGATCAGTGGGCCATTGTGATGGGGTCCTCACATGCCGAGCCTATACTGCGGAGCCCCGCTTCCTGGAACGTAGCGACGGAGGGACCTTGGGACTATGCGACGAACCGCGCGAACATGTTGGCGTACTGGAAAGAATGGGCGCAAGCGCGAGGCAAATATGAAGCAGTATGGACGGTCGGACTGCGGGGGAACGGCGACCTCCCGATGATAGGTCCCAAAACGGAAGCCGGCCAGATCGCGATCCTCGAGGAGGTATTCAGGGACCAGCGTGAGTTGCTGCGGAAGTATGTTGTTCCGGCGCGCGACGGGAAAATTGCTCAGGACTTTGTCATGTACAACGAGGTCTTAAATCTTTTTGACGACGGGTTGAAGGTTCCCACGGACGTTACCCTGGTGTGGCCGGATGACAACTGGGGTTACATCCGCCAGTTGCCGGATGCTGCGCAGCAAAAGCGGCCGGGGGGAAGCGGCGTCTATTATCATGTCGACTACAGTGGCCAGCCCCATGACCATTGCTGGTTCAGCGCGACTCCGCCGTCCAAAATCTGGGAGGAAATGCGCAAGGCCTGGGACAACCATGCCAGGACACTCTGGGTGGTAAACGTCGGCGATATCAAGTCCCAGGAAATCGACACGGATTTCTGGGCGCGATTCGCCTGGAACGTCGATGAGTTCGGGCCTGAATCACAGCCCGTTTTCCTGAAGAATTTTGCCGAGGAGTCGTTCGGCCGGGAGAACGCCGGCGAGATCGCGTCCATCCTGGCGGAGTTCTTCCGACTATGTTTCATTCGGAAACCCGACACCATGGGCAGCGCCTTATGCATCATTCGGACCCAGACAGTACGGAGCGCCTGGGCGGCCGGGCTGCCGCCTGAATTTGCCGATCTTTTGCTGCGCCAGTATCAATCCGTGCTGGAGCGCGCTGAAAAGGTCGCGCTGGAGCTTCCCGAGGAAGCGCGCGCCGCGTATTTTGAGCTCGTTCTATACCCGGTGAGGATGCTTTGCGCGAGTGGCTCAACTTTCATCAACTACGACCGCTACCTGAACAGCCAGGCGGAGCCGGCCAAAGCTCAGGAGTACGCTCGGGCCGTCAGGAAGTGGAACCGGATGGTTCTTGAGAATACCGACTATTACAACAATACACTTGAAGGGGGAAAGTGGAAACGCATGATGACCGTCGGCGGCAGCAACACTGGGTTTTGCGACTTGTACCAACTTCCGGATATCAACAACACCGCCCCCCAGCAGAAACCGGCTGGCGTCGCCAACGAATATCCCTCCGGCAAGGTTTTGGGAGCGGCGCAGTTTTCCAGAAAGTTCGCTGCTGCCCCGGTGCGCTGGCACGAGATCGAAGGCTTAGGTTGGAGTGGCCGGGCTATGGCGTGGGAGAAGATGGTTGCTGCTAACCGTTGGGAGGCGCCCGGTGATCTGGGGCGCGCTCCCAGACTGGAATACGATGTCCGAATGGATGACGCGACTTCGGACTTCAGTGTCCTCGTACACGTCCTGCCGACATTTCAGCTAAACCCGTCGTTGAAGCTGCGCGTGGCTGCCGGCGTGGATCAGAGCGCGCCGCAGTTGCAGGAAGTGCCCCTCAGTCGCTGCAGCTACGACAACAAGACGGGCGATCGCACTGGAATCGGCGTTCGCTCACAAGAGGAGCTGGCAAATCGGGCTACAGTTGAGTTCCCGTTCCGTGCAAATGGCCGGAATTTGCGCACGGTAAAAATCTGGACGCCCGATCCGGGCATCGTTCTCGACCAAATCGAAATCCGCACCAGGAAATGAACCGCCGCGAGATCGTGACGATGGGGCACAGGCTTGGCGGGTAGCCTTCGCACATCCTCATGGTTTGCACCTTTTGAGAATGGAATGCCCTGCGGACGTACGGCATTTAAACCATGCCGTGGCAACCATCAGCAAAGGCCGCTTCATTTCCTCCGCAGGGCGACGAGATTCAGCACCCCGGAGCGCGTGTTGGCGAGGGTGCTTTCGAGCGATTCCTTCGGGATGCTGGTGACGAAGGGTCCGATCAGCCAGCCAAGGCCGGTGGGAATGTCGCGGGTAAGCGAAATCGACTCGCACTCGACGTAGACGCCTCCGTCGCGCGCCACGAACCGCCAATAGGAATTGATCCGCCAGAGAAACCCGTCGTCCTGGCCCACCGGCAGCTCGTGTTCGCCGGGCTGGCCCGCGTCCACAACCTCGGCAATGCGCGTTGAGACGGAGCGGCTGGACCAGCGCCGATCGTCGAGCCGCGTGTAGCGGACGTCGTGCTCGGTGTCGAGCGTCACGGTGATCACGTCATGCTTGCGGATGCGGTAGAAGATTTTGAAGTCCTGGCCCGAGCGGCTGAGGAGCCGGGAGCGGATGATCTCCGGATAGTAATCCTTGTGTTGATTATAGTCCTGGCAGAAGTCCAGCACCTCGCGCATGGAGGCGCCGGGGATAAAGACGTCGCCGATCCAGTGATGGATCAGGCCGCCAGGCGCTTCGATCTCGCGGCCTGCGCTGTCGCGCGTGACCAGGCGTTCCATGAAGGTCCCGCCGCTCCGCAACTCGCTATCCACTTGTGAGCGGCGCTCAGAACCAAGCTCGTCAATGTAGAGGAAGCCGTCCGGCCGCGACACTTCACGATTGATCCGCGCTT
>JAJYHU010000305.1:0-1107 GCA_021784615.1 Acidobacteriota bacterium
AGACTAAAGGTGGAAAAAGTGGTGAAAGCTCCAAAAAACCCCACCGTTATTCCAACGCGCCAGTCGGGAGGAATTGAAATGTGCTGGAGGGCGAATTCACTGACCCCGCCCAGCAGAAAGCATCCCGAGAGATTCACGCACAGCGTACCCGCCGGAAATGATGAACCTGCTCGGGTCTGGACCAAGCCTCCGAGCGCATACCGTGCAAGAGTTCCGGCCGAGCCGAAAAGAATCAACAAGAAAATTCGCAAATTCCCTTACCTCTCCGCACGCCAACGCGGCAAACAAAAAAACTCCTGAACGCCCGCTGGCGGCCAGGAGTCATCAGTCCCTGAATGGACGGTTTTGGCGAACTCCATCGCCGTGATGCTATTACTATACTATAACTGTGCTGGGCGGCAAATCCTGTTTGCCGGATCGAGCATCCGAGCCTTCCTGCGGCGGGAATTCCCATCGGCAAATTATTTCCGCAAGTCCCGATTCGCTTGGCATATCGGCCCCCTTGTGGTTTAGGATAGGAGTAGAACGGTCTTAAAGCAGCCACAGGGACATGGCACTCTTGGTGAGATTGGGGTGCAAGTTGCAGGAACCATCCATCGTTGGACCTCTGATCTCCACTTGGTATTTGCAGCCGAGAGTCCAGAACCCTTGGGTACGTCCATCGGGATTTGCGTCCGGTCAATTGCAGGGTCTCGAGTGGTGAGGGATGAGCAAGCCCCAAGTGGTGACGCCATCGCGAGTGGTTGTGCTGTCCGCCGATGGCATGCGTCCGGACTTTTACCGTTGCGCCGACAAGTTCGGGCTGAAGGTTCCGAACCTCCGCAAGCTGGCGGCATCGGGAGCGAGCGCGGAGGCCGTGGAGAGCGTCTACCCCTCCACAACCTATCCGGCGCACGTCACTTTGGTGACCGGGGTCCTGCCCCGGAAGCATGGAATTTACAGCCACCTGGCCTCCCTTGATCCCACCGAGAAGGCGCGCCCCTGGACGTGGTTCGCGCGGGCCATCGACGTGCCGACCCTTTGGGACGTGGCGGAGTCTTCGGGCCGCAAGACGGCGGCCATCGCCTGGCCCGTCAGCGCCGGGGCGCGCATCGCCTATAACATTCC
>JAJYHU010000305.1:1117-3721 GCA_021784615.1 Acidobacteriota bacterium
CGGTCCGGTCCTTATCCTCATCATGATTTTTCAACTCCCGCGCGCCATTCCACGCCGCGGCTTTTCGATGAAGTCTTCAATGCCTTGCGCTCGGCGCTTGCTCCCGCCTCGAAGAACCGGCATCCGCAGCCGCTCGACGGGATCTCCGCAGACCGGTTGCGGACCGAGGCAGCGATCTACATCTGGAAGCGCTACCACCCTGACCTTCTTTTGGTCCACTTTGCCGATTACGACCTGTTGGCCCACCGCTTTGGCCCTTTTTCTCCCCAGGCGCTGGCCGCCGTTGAAACGATGGACGCGGAGATTGGGCGCATCGGCAAGGCAATCAAGTCTGAGAAATCCGCCACCCTGGTTGTGCTCTCCGATCACGGGTTCCTGCCGGTTGGCAAGGACGCATCTCCGCTGGTGGCGATGATTGAAGAGGGATTGCTTGGCCGGAACGCCCGCGGCGAGGCCGAACTCAAGCGGCTGGGCGCCATCCACTCCGGCGGGTCGTTCGCCTTCTACTGGCTTGAGGATCCCACCGCTGAGAACCGGCGCTCGCTGCAAAAAGCCGTAGCGCGACTGGTCGCCTCGGGCGCCGTCCGCGAAGTGATTGACCGCAGGAAGCTGGAATCGCTCGGCGCGGACCCTGACGCCGAATTGATGCTGGATGCCGCGCCCAACTTTTATTTTTCCGACCGCTCGACCGGCCCCCTGGTCGAGGAGAGCGCAAAAGACCACGGAACCCACGGGCATCTGCCTTCCGTTGCCGGCATGGAAGCAGGCTTGGTGGCGGGCGGGCCGGGGATCAAGCCCGGCAAAAACCTGGGGCGCATTTCGCTGACCCAGGTGGCTCCTACTCTGGCGGTGCGGTTGGGCTTGGACAAGGGAGTGCTGGCGTCGGAAGCGACGCCGCTCGATTTGTCCTGATGAGGATTGCATATTATGGTGAAAGCCATGCCCTGAGGTAATAGGCCGCCGCTCTGTTTTGCACCTCTTCATTAAGCGGAGGCTGGAGCACTGAAGATGGCAACCGATCCCGAAACCTCCAATCTGCGCGCCGCCGTCGAGCAATATCTTGCCGCGCGTCCGGCGCTTGTCCGCTGGCGCCAGTGGCTCGCCGGACGGCGCTACCGGGTCGCCAACCTGGGAGGCCGCGCGCACCCGCTGTTTGCGATTGCCTTCCAGTTTCGCGACGGCAAGCGAGCCGCCGAGCTTACCCAGGCGCTTGAACACGATTGGACGGAAGTTCCCGCCAAGTGCCGCGAAGCCTATGACGAAATTCTTTTCCAAGCGCCGAAACTGGTGGTGATCCAGCTTCACCGCACCAACGTCTGCAAGTGCCTCGCGCACCGGCACGTGGCCGTGAGGGAAGGCCCTTTTGCCATGCCCCATGATGCCTTCGGCGGAGACCACGCGGGCGAGATGGACATCGCCTACGAGCGCGTTAAAACCTGGCAGGCTTTGCCCTTGAGCGAAACGGCGCTGGACGCCAAGTTTCTGGAAGGCAGCCGTCTTGAAGAATTCCATGCCGAGCAATTCCGGCTGCGGCTTTTGAGCATTGTTCTCCATGAAACAAACCATCTGGTCCAGCCAGGCGAACCGGAAACCTCCATCCGCGAGCGAAGCATGGCTTTTTATCGAGAAGCCCTGGCTGCTTACACGGAAAACGCCATCGCAACCTTGTCCTTTACGATCGATCGTTCCTTTTCCCGCCTGGGATAAGCAAACCCGCATCCGAGAATAAAATAGGGTTCGGCCTCGGCGCTTCCCGCGCAACATTTTGCTCGACGCCCGGTCGCGAGCGGAATAAAATGGCGTTTGGGCATGATCCAAAGACGCATTCGAGAGGGTTGGATTCTGGCGGTGGCGGTGCTCGCCATCGTGCTTTTCACTCCCGCCTGCCAGCATAAGGCTACCCGCCCCGTAACCCGCCAGGTCGTCGTTCTGGGTTTTGACGGCATGTCCCCGATCCTTGCAGCCAAGTGGATTGAAGAGGGCAAGCTGCCGAACTTTGCGCGCCTCGCGCAAACGGGGACGTTCATGAAGCTGGGAACGACCAACCCACCCGAGTCTCCGGTGGCGTGGGCGGCGTTCGCAACCGGGTTGAACCCGGGCAGCACGGGGATCTACGATTTCCTGGCCCGCAATCCCAAAACCTATCTTCCCAAGATCGCGCTGGTCGCCAAACAATCGCCCAAGTTCCTCTTTGGCCTGATTCCGATCAGGGCCGCAAAGGTGACCAACGAGCGCCACGGAGTTCCCTTTTACGTTGCCACGGCCGACGCCGGATACAAGACCACGGTCCTTCGCATGCCGCTCGAATTCCCTCCCAGCAAATTGCCGGGGGGCGATCTCCTGTCCGGTTTGAGCGTTCCCGACATTCGCGGCACATGGGGAACCTTTTTCTATTTCGCCTCCGACCTGCCCTCGGCGCAGGCGGGCAACACGGAGTTTGGCGGGAAGCTTGTCAAGCTGTCGCTTGACGGTTCCGAAGCCAAGTCGGAAATCTCGGGCCCCGTTGACCCCACCACCAAAGTCTACCGCCGCATTTCCATCCCCGTCAGCTTCGAGGAATCGCCGGACCGGAACTCGGTCACCATTCGTCTGGACGGCCAGACG
>JAJYHU010000434.1 GCA_021784615.1 Acidobacteriota bacterium
CGGGCAATGTCAGCCCGGTCATTGACAATAAAGACGCTATTCGCGCGGTTCGCCTGCCGGGCGATTTCGCTGCAGGCATCAAAGAGCCGGCGAGAGGTCCCTGTCTTGTCACGATATTGAATCAGGCGGACGCCCGCTGAAAGAAGAGCTTCGGCAACTTGGGCGGGTGATTTCGCCCCCGTTCGGGCGGCGTCGATGATGGCATAAAGGCGGGGGATTCGCGAACCCATAACTGGCCATGCACGGGCAGACTCTAATTATCCGCCTGTGCCGTTCGGTGAAAAACGGTTCAGAAACTGCGTGCTGAATTTTCCCGCCCGGAAATCAGGGTCGGCAAGAATCTTTTCATGCAGGGGAATTGAGGTTGAGATTCCCTCAATAATAAACATTTCGAGGGCCCGTTTCATTCGTTCAATAGCTTCCTCGCGATCTTTTCCGTGAACGATGAGTTTGGCAATAAGGGAATCATAATAAGGAGGAACAATCGACTCCGCGTAGGCGGCCGTGTCAACTCTGACTCCGGTGCCTCCCGGCACGTGAAATCCCGTAATCTTTCCGGCCGAGGGCTTGAAACTTTCCGCGTCTTCAGCGCAAATCCGGCATTCGATGGCGTGCCCTCGCAACCCAATGGCATCACCCTCAATGGGCAGCGCTTGTCCCGCCGCAACCAGGATTTGCAGCTTAACCAAGTCGAGACCCGTCACCATTTCCGTGACAGGGTGTTCCACCTGAATTCGGGTGTTCATCTCCAGGAAGTAAAGCTTGCGGTTTTCATCCATCAGAAACTCGACCGTGCCCGCGTTCCGGTAGCCGATGGCCTTGAGCGCCCGAATAACCTTAGACCCGACCTCGCGGCGCAACTCAGCCCCTACTTGCGTGGAGGGTGATTCTTCAAGAACTTTCTGATGCCGCCGCTGGATTGTGCATTCGCGCTCGCCAAGGTGCACGACTTTTCCATGACTGTCCCCAAGAACCTGGAATTCAATGTGCCGGGGCGAAGCAATATACTTCTCCAGGTAGACATTCGAAGAACCAAAGGAGGCTTCGGCCTCATTCTGGGCAGTCTGCAGGAGAGAGGGCAACTCATCCGGCGAACGCACAATGCGCATGCCTCTTCCGCCGCCCCCCGCGGCCGCCTTCACCATAACGGGATAACCGATCTGGTCCGCGGCTTTGAGCGCCTCGGCTTCCGTTCCAATCACCTCGGTTCCTGGAAGCACCGGAAGTCCCAGCTCGGCCATGCGCTTTCTCGCAGCGTTCTTGTCCCCCATCAGGCGGATGGATTCCGGCAGCGGGCCGATAAAAGTCAGCCGGCAGGTTTCACAAACCTCGGCGAATTTCGGATTCTCCGCCAGGAAGCCATATCCGGGATGAATCGCATCGGCGCCCGTGATTTCCGCGGCCGAAATGATGGCAGCCACATTCAGGTAGCTTTCCGAACTTCTGGCGGGACCGATGCAGACCGCCTCGTCAGCAAAGCGCACGTGGAGCGAGTAACGGTCAGCCTCAGAATAAACGGCGACCGTGCGAATCCCCAATTCCTTGCAGGCGCAGATCACCCGCAGCGCTATTTCTCCGCGGTTGGCAATCAGTATCTTCCTGAACATAGGTCACGCTGACCAAGCATTTTGAGCCCCTCTGGCCCACCGTTTACAGCCGGCCGCATCGGAAATTCAGCTTTTCACTTCGGCTTCGAGGGTTTGATCGTAAAGAGGGACTGCCCGTATTCCACCGGCTGGCCGTTTTCCACGTGGATGCGCACGATCTCTCCGGCGGCTTCGGATTCAATTTCATTCATCAGTTTCATCGCTTCAACGATGCAGAGCACTTGGCCAACATCCACCATATCGCCCAGACTGACAAAGGGAGGCGCGTCCGGCGCCGGCGAGGCAAAGAAGGTCCCCACGATCGGAGACTTCATAATGTGAACATTCTCCGCTGCCTCTTCATGGGCGGCCGCGTGCGAGGCCGGCGCTTCGGAATCAGCGGGCATGGCGTCGAGGTGGTTGTTGGAAGGCGCGGAAACGGAGTGAGCGGATCCCGCAGACACGGATGGCGCTAGCCCGGCGCTCTCCCGGCGCAGGATGCGGATCCTCATCCCATCTTTCTCCATTTCAAATTCGGCAACTTCCCGTTCAATCAGCAGATCGATCAATTGCTGGATGTCCTCGAGTTCCCAGCTTCGCTCTGGAACCTCGCTGCCACGGGATATTTTCTTGCCGGCCATTATCTTTGCCCCCTACGCTCAAAGCCTAGCCTGTAACCCAAAGCTCTTTTGCGGCTGGCGTTAACACTTCCGGCGCTCCCGCCGTGACCAGGACCGTGTCTTCCACACGGACTCCCCCAACTCCTTCGAGGTACACGCCCGGCTCGACCGTTATCACGCAACCATTTTCCAGCCTTGTCTTGTCGCTGCGGCCCAAACGCGGCTTCTCATGGATTTCAAGTCCCACGCCGTGTCCGGTACTATGCGTAAAATAGCTCTCCAGCTTCTTGCTCTCCAAGAGCTTCCGCGCCACCCGATCCACTTCGCACGCTGCTCTTCCGGCGCGAGAGGCTTCTACAGCCTTTTCCTGGGCATCCCGGACGGCTGCGTATAGCCTGCGGACTCGCGGCCCCGGGGTTCCCAGGTATAGGGTTCGCGTCATGTCCGCTGCATATCCGGCAAGTATAGCACCGAGGTCAATGATTACCAAGTCTCTTTTCTCCAACGACTTGGAGGTAGGATGGGCATGGGGCCAGGCGCTTCGTTTACCCGAAGCAACAATGGTCTCAAAGGCGAACCCATCCGCGCCCTTTCGCTTCATGCGATATTCGATCTCGGCTGCTAAATCCCGCTCTCGCATGCCCGGCCGGATTTCACTCCGCACTTCCTCAAAGACTGCCACGGTAAGCTTGCATGCTTTCCTAATCCATTCGATCTCTTCGGCGTCTTTCACGATCCGGAGATCCTCGACAATTCCGCCCGCAGGAGCCCACCTGACTTTCTGGCCAGCCTCCTGCTTAAGCAACGAGAATTCACGGAAGGTCAGGCTTGAATCTTCATAGCCCACACGGCCGAACCGCTTCTTCTGGACCCACCGAGCCGCTTCCTTCAGAAGGTTTCCGCGCGCCTCCCGAACCTCAAATCCCTGGGCTTGCTCCCGGGCCTGAAGGGTGTAGCGAGGATCAACCCAAAGGACGTTTCGAGTAGGTCCCACAAGCGCCACCCCGGCGCTTCCCCGAAATCCGGTTAAATAGAAGATATTGGTCAGGTTGGTCAGCAAGAGGGCCGGAACATTCCGAGTCTCAAGTTGGGCCTGGAGACGGTCGCGCCTGATCGAGAGAAATGTAGAGTCGATATCTGGATTCATGGCCTGCAAACAAAAAGGAGGAAGCCATTGCCTCCTCCTTTAAGTCATTCTACTACAGTTCAATTCCCGGAGTTGAACCCAAATGGGGTAAGTATCCCCCGGCAGAGCCGGGGGGCCTCCTATGATGCGCTAGCGACGCTCGGCATGCACTCCTCATTCACGGGAAGATGGTATGACTGGTGGAAAGTGGCCGAGACAACTTTCGGGGTCTTTATGGGCATGGGCCTTGGAATTGGAACCTATTTTCTCACAGACAAGCTGCCGCATGCAGCGCCGCTCGAAGAACCGGCGGCTGAGGCGGGATTTAAAACCGGGAGCGTGATTCTAGGGCTTAGTTGCGTTAGTTAGC
>JAJYHU010000106.1 GCA_021784615.1 Acidobacteriota bacterium
TGGACCCAGAAAGTATGAGGTGAGATATGGGAAACCTGATCCTAAATACGTTGAGCCACACCTTTAAAGGTTTCTTTGAGATTTTGGCCCTCTTCCTGCCGCGACTCTTATCCATGCTGGTCATGGTCGCTGTGGGCTTTATTGCGGCGATCTTCTTCAAAGCTCTAGTCCGGCGGGTCTTCGGGATCGAGAAGTTCCGGAAATACTGCGATTCCGCAGGGCTGACCCAAATGATGCGGAAATGCACCTTGCCGCCACCCGATGTTTTTCTCGGACAACTGATCTTCTGGGTGATCTGGCTGGTGTTTATCGTCCTGGGAATCGACACGCTCGAAATCTCCGTCTTGCAAGACCAGATCTCCCGGTTCTTTTTGTTTTTGCCGCAGATTTTCGTGGCCCTCATGATTCTGTTCGTCGGGCTGCTCATTGCGAACTTCTTTTCCCGCGCCACGTTGCTGGCTGCAACGAATGCCAATTACCCTTCGGCCAGACTGCTCAGCAGCCTGGTTCGCCTGCTGATCAGCATCCTCTCCGTAACGATGGCGCTTGAACAAATCGGCCTGGGCCGCCACGTGGTTCTGATCGCATTTTCCATCGCCTTTGGGGCCGTCATGCTGGGTGCGGCCATTGCGTTTGGACTGGGAGGCCGCGATGTGGCGCGGCGAATCCTCGAAAAACGGTTTCTGGCGCAGGAGGGCGAAGGGAAGGAAAAGGAAGAGGACATTTCTCCGCTGTAATCGGGCAGCCGCTGCGGCTCCGGTCTTCTGCCGCGGGCTTTTTGCAAGTTAAGGCGTTGCGAACCCGGCGCGCATAAAACATGCCGAGGCGGCCGGCCGACCTGCCGGAATTCACGCAGGGGACCCGGCTTATCACCATAGAGGAACCTGATATAATAAATTCCCAGTGGGGCCAAAACCGCTTATGAAACTCGGAATTGATTTTGGCACAACCCGAATTGTGGTGGCCTTTGTTGACCGCGGCAACTACCCGGTGGTGGCCTTTGAGACTCCCGACGGCAGCGCCTGCGAGTGGTTTCCGCCGCTGGCGGCCGTCAACGGGAGCGAGCGCTGCTATGGCTGGGAAGCCTGGGCCGCCCAGGAAGAGCCCGGCTGGACGGTGGTGCGCTCTGTGAAAAGAGCGATGGAGGCGGCCGGCCCCGACACGCTGGTCCAAATCGCCGATGAAAAAATCCCCATGCAGGTGCTGCTCCACGAATTGGCCCTGGCGCTTCGGGCAAGCCTGCTGGAACGTTCCACGCTGCCGGCGGCAGGCCCCGATGAAGCGCTCGACGTGATGCTGGGAACGCCCGCCAACGCCAACAGCAACCAGCGCTTTCTCACGGTGGAAACCTTTCGGCAGGCAGGCTTTAACGTGTTGGGCCTCCTCAATGAACCTTCCGCCGCCAGCATCGAGTTTGGACATCAAAAACGAACCTCCCGGCAATTCAAGGAAAAGATGCGGATTCTGGTCTACGACTTGGGCGGCGGGACCTTCGACGCTTCCCTGGTGGAACTCGACGAGCGGGAACACGCCGTCATTTCCTCCGATGGAATCCCGGCGCTCGGCGGGGATGATTTTGATGAGGCGCTAGCGGGGCTGGCGCTCGAAGCGGCAGGAATCGGCGCCGGCGAGCAGGACAGCCTTTCTCAGGCCGAACTGTTCCGCTTGCACGAGGAATGCCGGCTGAAAAAAGAAGGCCTGCATCCCAATACTCGAAGAATTGTGATTGATTTGGGAAATGTGAGGCCGGACTGGCAGGAAGTGACGGTGACAACGGGCGATTTCTACGAGCGTTGCCGGCCTTTTGTCGAGGAGACCTTGCACGCCACGGAAGACTTGCTCGGAGCGCGCGGAGAGGCCCATGGAGACCCAACCTCCGGGCAACTGAGCGGCGCAGAGGGACGCCTTGAAGCGCTCTACATGACCGGTGGGGGCAGCGAATTGCCGCTTGTGGGCCGCATGTTGCGGGAGGTTTTCGGGCGGCGGGTGCGCCGGTCCGCCTATACGCGCGCGGCCACGGCCATTGGTCTGGCCATCCAGGCGGACTCTACAACCGGCTATGTTTTGCGGGATAAATTCACGCGCCATTTCGGAGTGTGGCGGGAAGCCGAAGGCGGCCGCCGCGTCGTGTTCGACCCCTTGTTCAGCAAAGGAACTCTGCTGCCCGGCCCGGCCGATCCCCCGATCGTCAATTCCCGGCGTTACTCTCCCGTCCACAACATCGGACACTTTCGATATCTGGAATGCAGCCATCTGACCGAAGACGGGCGCCCCGCCGGAGACATCACCGTTTGGGATGATATTCGCTTTCCTTTTGACCCGGCGCTCGAAAACGATACCGAGCTGGAACGGGTGCCGGTTGTCCATTTGAATCACGGCATGCATCGTGAAGCCGAAGAATGTTATTCCTGTGACCGAAGCGGCGCCGTGACGGTGACGATTGCAAACATTCGGGATGGGTACAACCGCAGCTACCGCCTCGGCCGCTGGGCCGCTTCGGAAGAGCTGGTCGTTCCCGGTCGTAAGAAAAAATCGAGATCCAAGAAATAGCCGGCAGCCGGCCGGAACGGCTGAGGAGAAAACAACATGCGTGTGGCAATCGGTGCGGACCACGCGGGATTCCACTTAAAAGAGGATGTTGCGAAAGCGCTCCGAAAACTTGGCCAGGATGTACTGGATCTCGGAACGTATCGCGCGGAGCCTTCCGATGATTATCCTGACTTTGCGCGGGCGGTCGGGCAGGCGATTGTCGACGGGCAGGCGGACCGCGGGATTCTGATTTGCGGAAGCGGCGTGGGAGTCTCGGTTGCCGCGAATAAAATACCCGGCATTCGCGCCGCCATTTGCCACGACACCTATTCCGCGCACCAGGGCGTTGAACATGACGACATGAACGTGCTGGTGCTCGGCAGCCGCATTATCGGAACCGAACTGGCGCACGAGCTTGTGCGCGCTTTCCTCGGCGCGCAGTTTACCGGCGAAGAACGCCACCTTCGCCGCCTCGCCAAGGTCAAGGCCATCGAAGATCAATTTCTCCGCACGGAATAAGCCACCGGTAACGCGCGAGGGTGGCGCATCATAGATCGCGCCGTTTGCGATCTGTGCGGTCGCCGATCGCTGCGAAAATATGATAACAGTATATACACCCGCGCGCGGTCGAATGCGCGGGCAGCAAATGGCCAATCGGCCATGGGTAATTGAGTGATGGGTGATTGGCGGTTCGTTGGAATGAAGGCCGCACACGCGCCAATCGCCAATCACCCAATCGCAAATGGCTCCAATCCTTCAATCATTGGCAATCGCTCAGCCGGCCATCGCCAGCCACAAATCAATTCCGCTTCGCTCGCATCCTGGCGCTAGGCTTTATATCTAGGCTATACACAGGTCCATGTAGCCGCAGAATGGGACAAGTGGGATTTTCGGGACGATAAAATTGTGAGCCTTGTAACTTCCTAATAAAACAGTGCTTATCAAAATTATGCGCTATCTAAAATTCGGCATTCACACGACTTTTGTTTCTCCCGCATACAGTGGGTAAAAATTGCAAGCTCCCGCCAGGAGGTCAGAACAGCCGAAGGGTTGAGACGGCTCTTTGAACCGCGTCCAGGATAGGCGCGGGATAGACGCCGACCCAGACCAGCAGGACCGACAGCGCGGCAAGCACGTAGCTTCCGCCGCGGGAGAGAGCGGGAAGGCCCCCAGCGGGCGCCGCCTCGCCGGTTTCAGCCGGAGGAGCGTACAGGGCGACAAGAATGCGGAGATAGTAAAAGAGTCCGATAACGCTTGTGACGATCAAGGTGAAGATCAGGCCCCACAAGGCCGAAGAGGCTCCGGCAGCAACCAGAAAGAATTTCCCCACAAAGCCCGCGGTGAGCGGAATGCCGGCCAAGGAAAGGAGCATCAACGTGAAGATGCCCGCAAGCACCGGACGCCGCCAGAAAAGGCCGCGGTAATCGTCGAGCACGTCCGCGTCCCTTTCGCCGTTTGAGAGCACGCTGACCACCCCAAAGGCGCCCAGCGTAGTGATGAAATACGCGACCAGATAGAAAGTGACGGCTTCGGCAGCCCTCGTTCCGCCCGCCAGAAAAGCCACCAGCACATAGCCGAGATGCGCGATCGAGGAGTATGCCAGAATCCGCTTGACGTTGTTCTGAAACAGCGCCAGCAAATTGCCGGCAATCATGGAGGCAATCGCAATGATGCTGAAAACCAGGAAGACGGATCCGAGATGCTGCATCCCCGTCTCATAGAAGTACCGCAGCAGCAAAGCGACCATGGCCCCCTTGGACACGGTGGCGATAAACGCCGTCACGGGCGCCGGAGCGCCTTCGTAAACGTCCGGGGTCCACATGTGGAAGGGCACGACGGCAAGCTTGAATCCAATTCCCGTGATGATCAAGGCAATGCCCGGCAGGAGCAACGCCTTGCTGTAGCAGGCGCCGCCAGACAGCATGGCGGCAATCTGTCCAAATTGCATGGTTCCAAGCTGCGCGTAAACCAGGGCCATGCCGAAAAGAAGGAAAGCGGCCGAGGCGGCGGCCAGCACCAAATATTTAAGGCCGGCTTCAAGAGGCGGCTTGCGGGCGCACAGGTAGGCGCTCATCGCGTAGAGCGCAACGCTCAAGACTTCCAATCCCAAAAAGAATGATACAAAGTGGCTGCTGGCCACCAGCACCACGGAGCCCAGTGCCGCCACCAGAATGAGAACGTAAAGTTCCTCGCGATATCCGCTTTGGTTCTCCAGGTAGCCGTAAGCCAGGATGACCGTCACAAACGTGGCCGCAAGGATCAGCCCCATGTAGAACAAGGCGTAACCGTCAACGATCAATAGAGGCGTCACCTGAATCGGGGTGAGCGGAGCAACAATCCAGAGAGAGAAAAATGCGGCGGCAAGCCCCACGAGCGTCAGCCAAACCGCCAGCAGATGGCTGCGCTTGATCGAGATCGCCAGCATCACCACCACGGCAGCGGCCGTGACGATCAGGAGAGGAAGCATCGCGATGAGGTCAGTACAATTCAAAGTTCATTTCCCCTTGATTTCAGGCAGCCGGCCGTTATACGAAAGCGCGCGCACAGAAGGATTCAGGGTCAAAACAGGGTGCGGCTTTGCATACTCCTGAAGCTTGTGCATCGCCGGCTCAAAAGTCCTCAGCACCGGCTGCGGGTAAAGGCCCAGCCACAGCAGGATCAGCATCATCGGGATCATAATCAACAGTTCGCGCGCTCCAAGATCAGGAATGGACCATTCATGGGTGTTTGGACCATGGAGGGCGCGCTGGATGACCTTTAAAGCATAGAGGGTGGAAATCAGAATCCCAATGGCGGCCACCAGCGTCAGGCCGATGCTGACCCGGTAAGTCCCCAGCAGCGTCAGGAATTCACCTACGAAATCTCCCAGGCCGGGCAAGCCGATCGAGGCCAGAGCAAAAAAGAGCATAGTGCCGCTCATCACCGGGACCGTCGCCCAAAGGCCTTTCAACCGATCCATTTCGCGCGTATGCGTCCGCTCCTGCAACCCGCCCACCAGCATGAAGAGGGCGCCCGTGCTGATGCCGTGCGCGATCATCCCGATCAAGGCTCCCTGGAGCGCCAGCTCATTCCAGGCAAAGATGCCCAGCAGCACAAACCCCAGGTGGCTGACGCTGGTATACGCCACCAGGCGCTTCAGGTCGGTTTGCCCAAAGGCGAGGACTGCGCCGTAAACGATTCCGATCACCGCCAGCGTCATGGCGACCGGCGCAAAGGCATGAGCCGCGTCCGGGAACAGAGGCACCACAAACCGCAGCATTCCGTATGCCCCGGTCTTCAGCAGAAGACCCGCCAGGATCACGCTGCCCGCCGTGGGCGCCTCGGTGTGCGCGTCCGGCAGCCAGGTGTGGAAGGGAAACATGGGAAGCTTGACGGCAAAGGCCACAAAAAAGCCCAACATCACCAGCATAGCGGTGTGCGGAGTCAAAACCGTGCCCAGCAGATCTTTGTATTCAAAGGAATAAACGCCGGTCTCGCGATGATGAGTGAAATAAAGCGTCAGGATCGCAATCAGCATCAGCAGCCCGCTGAGCTGGGTGAAAAGGAAGAATTTGACCGCAGCGTAAATCCTGCGCTCGTGCCCCCAGATGGCAATCAGGAAGTACATGGGCACCAGCATCAGTTCCCAGGCAAAGTAAAAGAGGAAGAGATCGACGGCAAGAAAGACGCCCAGGATGCCGGCCAGAATCCACATCAAATTAAAATGGAAGAAGCCGACGCCCTTCTGGATCTCTTTCCAGGAGATCAACACCGACATGATGCCCAGCAGGAAAGTGAGGACGATCAGCAGAAGGCTGAGCCCGTCCATGGCCAGGTGGAAGTGGATTCCGAACCGCGGAATCCATGTCCAATCAACTTGCTCGATCCACTTCCGCTGCGGGAAGAGCTGAACGCGGCTGGAATTCTCGGACCACAGGATCAGCGAGAGGACAAAATCGATGCTGACCGCGACGAGAGAAATGACTCGCGGCCATAGCGTGTTCACCCGGCCGGCAAAGCCGGCAAGAACGCCCGCCACAAGCAGAATGACAATGAGCCAGACTAGAATCATAGGAACAACACAATCGCCACAAAGATGATGGAACCCGCAGCGATTCCCGCTGCGTACCAACGAATGCGGCCCGTTTCCGTCTTTCGGACGCCGCGATAACAGAACTCGGTCAGGAGCGCCATCCCGCTATAGATATTGTCCACAAAGTCCTGCTTATCGACGCGGGCAATCCAGATGATCGGACGCACGAAAACCCTTTCGTACAGCCAGTCCATGCCCCAATCCGAAAGCCAAAATTGATGGAGCGCCTTGCCGATTGCGGGCGCCGTCAGCTTTTCCGCATACTCCCGCTTCTGCACATAGAAAAAGTAGGCAAGATAAAGGCCTACGAGAAAGGCCAGGGTCACAAAGGATTCCGAGAGGATCTCAGTCATCCCGCCCGCAGGCCCTTCGGTCATG
The DNA here is from genome assembly GCA_021784615.1 of Acidobacteriota bacterium. Lineage (GTDB taxonomy): Bacteria > Acidobacteriota > Terriglobia > UBA7540 > UBA7540 > JAMCXS01. The sequence continues at coordinate 6,980 of JAJYHU010000106.1, forward strand.
ACCGGCAGAGCCAAGTGCATGAAATCTGTAAAGGAATGCACGCCGCCCAGGAACGGCGGGGTATCGAGGAATCCCCCAACAACCGACAGCACCGCCAAAATCACGCAGGGCACCATCATCCGCAAGCCTGGGCGCTTGTGGACGGGCGTCTTGACTTCCCCGAAGAACACGACAAAGATCAGCCGGAAAGTGTATAGAGAAGTTAACAGGACTCCAATCACCGCGGCGAACCACAGGACGTGGCTGCCCTGGGCCGAAGACCAAGTATCCCAAATGATCAGGCCCTTGCTGTAAAACCCTGCGGTGATTAAAGGCAGGCCAGCCAGCGAACAACCGGCCGCGAGGAACGTCCAAAAAGCCAACGGCAATTCCTTGCGCAGGCCTCCCATTTTGAAAATGTTGTGCTCGTGATGCAGGGACTCGATGATGACCCCGGCTCCCAGGAAGAGAAGAGCTTTGAAGAAGGCGTGGGTCATGAAGTGGAAAAGCGCCGCCGACCAGGCTCCCACGCCAAGCGCCAGGAACATGTACCCGATCTGGCTGATCGTGGAATAGGCCAGGATGCGCTTGATATCCGGCTGGGTCAGGGCGCTGAAGCCGGCCAGGATCAGGGTTGCCGCTCCCACCACGGCGACAGCGAATTGCGCCGAAGGCGCAAGCGAAAACAGGATGTGGGTACGCGCGATCAGGTAAACGCCCGCTGTCACCATGGTCGCAGCATGGATCAGAGCGCTGGTGGGCGTGGGGCCCGCCATGGCGTCCGGCAGCCAGGTTTGCAGAGGAAGCTGCGCGGATTTGCCCACTGCGCCGCCCAGGAGCAGCAACGCGGCCGCCACCGCGTAAGGCGATCCCACCGCCCAATGGAGCAGAGCCTGGTGCATGAGATCCTGAATCTGGAGCGTTCCCAGCTTGTCAAAGAGCAGGAAAAGTCCCATGGTCATGGCCGTGTCGCCGACGCGGGTCACAATGAAAGCCTTGCGCGCCGCGAGGCCGTTCGCGGGATCGCGATACCAGAAGCCAATCAGCAGATAACTGCAAAGCCCCACGCCTTCCCAGCCCAGGAACAGCAGCAGCAGGTTGTTCCCCAGCAGCAGCGTGCACATGGAGGCGACGAACAGGTTCATGTAGGCGAAAAACCGGCTGTACCCTTCGTCCTCCTGCATAAATTCCGCTGAATAAAGATGGATCAGGAAGCCGACGCAGGTCACGACCAGCGTCATAAGGACGGAAAGCGCGTCCAGATAAAAGGCAATCTGAGGCTTGAAGCCTCCAACGTCCACCCAGGTCCAAAGGATCTGCGTATAGTGGTTTCCCGGCGGCGGCGAGGTAAGAAAGCGGAACATAATCAGGATGGAAACGACCGCCGACAAGGCAATGGAGCCTACGCCAAAGAGCGGGACCGCTTTTTTGGAAAGGCGGGTTCCGAAGATCGCCAGCACCAGAAAACTGGCAATCGGAAACGCCGGAATCAACCACACCAGGTGAAACACGTTATCCCCTCATCTCGCTTGCAGCATCCACGTCGAGCGTCTTGAATCGGCGGTAGATCTGGAGAACCAGCGCCAAGCCCACCGAAACCTCCGCGGCCGCCATTGTAAGAATGAAAATGAACACAATCTGTCCGTCCGGCTGCCCCCAACGGGAGCCCGCCACAACAAAGGCCAAGCCTGCGGCGTTCAACATGATCTCGAGCGACATTAAAATAAAGACCACATTACGCCGAACCAGAAGGCCGGTCAGTCCCAGCGCGAACAAGATCCCCGCCAGGAGCAGCCCCTGATGCATGGGTACTGACGCCATTTCACTTCTCCGTCTTCCCTTGGGTACGCCGGCCCAGGTGGTATGCGCCCACCAGGGCTCCCAGCAACAGCATGGAGGCAAGCTCCACGCCAATCAGGTATGGCCCGAACAATTGGATGGCCACCAGCTTGGGCTCAACCACGGCAGCGCCAAACGCCAAGGTGCTGGGGTTTGAAAGCAAATAGGCCACTTCCCCAATCAGAATGGCTGCCAGAATCGAAGGCCCTGCCCACATCCCGGGCTTTTGCCATTGCCTCTCCATTTCCGTGGCCGCTTTGCCCAGGTTGAGCATCATCACAACAAAAACAAACAACACCATGATGGCGCCGGCGTAAACAATGACTTCCAGCGCCGCCACAAAAGGAGCTCCCATGACGTAAAAAACCACCGCCACGGAAAGCAGCGAAACAATCAGATAAAGCAGCGCGTGGACTGCGTTCAGGCGCGTGATCGCCAAAACCGTGGAAACGATGGCAACAATCGCCGCAATGTAAAAAACAGCGTCCATAAAATGACTCAGGGCATCAGGCTGTGAACGTCCACGGGAGCCGCCTCATTTTCGGCTTCGCCCTTGTCTTTTCCGCCAATCTTGACGCCCGCAACCTTCCAGAAGTTATAACCGGGATACTTGCCTTCACCGCTGATCAGCAAATGTTCTTTCTCATAAACCATGTTCTGCCGGTTGAACTCGCCCATCTCAAAATCCGGGGTGAGCTGGATGGCATAAGTCGGGCACGCTTCCTCGCAGTACCCGCAAAAGATGCAGCGCGAAAAGTTGATCCGGAAAAACTCCGGATACCGCCTGCCGTTTTCATCTTCCGTAGCCTGGAGTGCGATGCAGTCCACCGGGCAGGCCACGGCGCACAGATGACAGGCAACACACCGTTCACCCCCGTCAGGATCGCGGCTCAGGATAATGCGGCCCTTGTGCCGGGGAGGAAGATTCGGCTTTTCCTCGGGATACTGGATGGTCTCCCGGGGCTGGAACGTGTGCAGAAAAACGTTCCACAGCGTTCTGATGACACTCAACATTCGAAAACTCCCACCTTAATCAACCCACTCCCGCCGCATTATTTGAAAGCCAGCACGAGGGCGCCCGTCACCAGCAGGTTGGCGAGCGCGAGCGGCAGCATGATCTTCCAGCCCCAGGACATCAACTGATCGAACCGCGGCCGGGGCAGGCCGGCCCGCAACAGGATAAAGAACATGATAAAGAAAAACGTCTTGATCACAATCCACGCAAGGGGCGGCAACCAGGGTCCCAGCCAGCCGCCGAAGAACAGCACGGAGATCATCACTGAGATGAGCATCACGCCCATGTACTCACCCACGAAAAACATCCCGAACTTCATTCCGGAGTATTCGGCGTGGAATCCCGCAACCAGTTCGCTTTCCGCCTCCGCCAGGTCGAACGGCAAGCGGCGCGTTTCAGCAATTCCGGCAATCATGAAAAGCACAAAGCCGAGAAACTGCGGAATCACAAACCACACCTTGTGCTGGGCTTCGACGATGTCCCTGAGGTTGAAAGACCCGGCCATCAGCACGACTCCCATCAGCGACAGCCCCATGAACACTTCATAACTCAGCATCTGCGCCGAAGCGCGCATTGCGCCCAGCAGCGAGTACTTGCTCCCGGAAGACCATCCGCCCAACACCACGCTGTACACGCCCAGCGAAGACATTCCCAAAAAGAACAGCAGACCGATATTCAAGTTGGCGACGACGACGGTGGAAGTAAAGGGAACCACCGCAAAGGCCATCAAAACCGTGACCATAACGATCGCCGGGGCGATGACAAAAACCACCTTGTCGGCAAAAGGAGGAATCCAGTCCTCCTTGAAAAAAATCTTGATCATATCGGCGAGAACCTGCAGCAGTCCAAAAGGCCCCACGCGATTCGGCCCGTATCGGTCCTGCCAAAGGGCCAGCAGCCGCCGCTCGAGCCAAATCAGGCCCGCCGCCAGGTTCAAGGGAACCAGCAAAACCCCAGCAATGACCAGAATGTAGAAAATCGTTGTTGTCATAGTCGCGAAAGTTTGGACCACGCCAGCAGTCCGGTTCCTTCCAGGGAAACCACGCCGGCGGGAAATCCGGCAATTCCCTTCGGCAGGTCGGGATGAATAGCGACCGGCAAACGGTGCGCCGTCCCGGCCAAATTCACTTCAATCTGATCGCCTGCCTGAACCTGAAGGTGCGCGGCATCTTCGGAATTCACCGCCAAGTAAGGCTTCGGGGCAAGTTCGGCAACCGCTGGCGCCTGACGGCTCAGCTCTTCTGAGCCGAAAATGTGATAGAGAGGCACCAGCAACCATTCCTCCGGGCGGGCCGCAAAAGGTTTTGGAACAGAGCTGAAAAATGAGCCGTTGGCAGTTTCGGGAGGCTCAATCAACCGCACCCCCGGGTCTCCCCCGCGCAGCGGACCCTTAATCTCGCTTTGGAACTTGTTCAGCGACTGAATCGAATTCCAGCCCGGAGCCCAGAAGAAAGGGGTCAAAGATGGAGGGGGATGCTCCTGGTAGCCCTCCATCGAAAAGGCGAGAGCCGAATCCGGGTCGTCCGGCGGTTTCGGTTCGCTGACGTTGATGTTGGCTAGCATGGAGGTGCGCCCGCTGTAACGATTCGGAGCGCGCGCGATCTTTTCACCCAGCTTCCGGAATTTTGCGGAAGGCGCCGCCTCGGTAATCTTTGCGAGGGCGGAAATCCCTTGAGCCAGGGCGGCGATCACGTCATCCAGCGTGCTCCAGGACTCAGCCTCGCTGCGCCCGGCGGCCCGCATCATCTCAATCAGCCAACGCCAGCTCTGTTGAATATCATCCTTGGGAATGTAAGCCTGGAAAAATCGCTGCGCGCGCCCTTCGCTGCTGACCAGCGTGCCGTCGGATTCCGCAAAGGCGCCGGCCGGCAAAGCCAACTCGGACTTAGCCACCGTGGGCGTGGACAGATAGTCGATGGCAATTACGTGCCGCGCCGCGTCCAGAAAACGGTCCACGGCGGCCGCCGGAGCCTTCAGATACAAATCGTTCTCCAGGATAATGACCGTATCCGCGCGGCCTTCCTCGACAGCCTTGAACGCCGCACTCAAATCGCCGCCGCCCATTAAATTCGCGCCCAAGCTGTTTGCTTCGGGCATGGTAAAAGCCAGTCCGACCGCCTGCCCGGCCTTCGCGAGCCCTCGCGCCACGTTGGCCGCGGCCTCGATCACCGCTGCGCTGCTCGAGCTGGGCCCGGAGATAACCAGCGGCCTCTTTGCGCTCTTGAGCGCCGCGGCAATCTGTTCCGCCAGCGAACGCGCTCCGGCGGCCAAATCCGGGACGTCAGGAGCTTGAGGATCAAGGGCATGGGCAATCGCAAATCCCAGCCGTGCCAAGTCATCCGGAGCAGCTCGGTAGGTCGCTGTGGCCGCATCATCCAGCCTGGTGGCACTTGGGGCGGCGATGAACAGGGGGCCTTTCACGTCCTGGATCGCCTCCCGCACGGCGTGATCGAGCCAGCGAGGGATTTTCAGCTTGTCGGTGAACTCCATGGGCTGCTGGCGAACCGATTGGCGCAAGGCCAGGGCGATTCTAGGGGCCACGTTAGTGACGTCTTCGCCAAGAACCAGCACGGCGTCAGAAATTTCGATCTCGCTGAGCGACGGCGTGCGCGCGGGGCCCTGCCTCAGAATCTCCTCCATCAGCGAGACCAGGTGAGAGCCTTGATCCGACATGCCGCTGAAGAAGCGCTCAGGCCCAACCAGGGTCCGCAACGCAAAATTGGCTTCCAGCGAAGCGCGCGGCGAGCCAATCCCGATAACTTTCTGGTTGCCGGGCAGGACGCGGCCCAATTGCTCAATCGCCTTCGCCTTTGGAAGAGGCTTTAGCTTGCCGTCCTGGCGCGCGAGAGTTTGCTTAATCCGCTGCTCGCCCCTCACAAACTCGTAGCCGAAGCGGCCGCGGTCGCACAGGAAGTAACCATTCACGTGGCCGTTATAGCGGTTGAGGATGCGGCGCAGCGAACCGTAGCGCTCGGCGGCGGTGGTGTTGCATCCCAGGCCGCAGTGTACGCACACGGAAGGGGCCATCTGAAGGTCCCACTTGCGGGTGTAATGCTTCTTGAGGGTCTTGTCGGTAAAGACTCCCGTCGGGCAGATCTCGACCAGATTGCCCGCAAACTCATTTTGCAGAGTTCCTTCCTGGTGCCGCCCGAAAAACACCTGGTTCCGCGAGGCAAAGGCGTCCAGGTCGCGCCCGCCGGCATATTCCCGGTAATACCGCACACACCGGTAGCATTGAATGCAGCGGTTCATCTCATGGTTAATGAGCGGGCCAAGATTTTGGTTGCGGAAGGTGCGCTTGGGATAGGTGGTCTGACGGTAATTGTGGCCGGTCATCACCGTCATGTCCTGAAGGTGGCACTCACCGCCTTCATCGCAGACGGGGCAGTCGTGAGGATGGTTCTGCATCAGCCCTTCAACCACGCCCGCTCGGAAAGACGCCGCATCGGCGTCTTTGATCGAGATTCTCGCTCCTTCCGAGGCCGGCGTCATGCAGGACATCACCAGCCTGCCGCGCGTGTCCTTCTCGTCCCGGTACTGCTTCACCGCACATTGGCGGCAAGCTCCTACCGAGCCCAGCGCCGGATGCCAGCAGAAATACGGCAGATCAAATCCAAGTTCCAGGCAGGCCTCGAGAAGACTCTGGTCCGCGCCAACTTCATACCATTTGTCATCAACCCAGATCTTCGCCACAACTATCTCCAGGGGCAACGCTTCTCACGGACATGCCGCTCGAAATCCTCACGGAAGTATTTCAAAGCACTCTGCAAGGGTTCCACGGCGCCGGGAGCAAGAGCGCAAAAAGTGTTTCCAGGGGCTGCAAACCGGCACACGAAGGCTAGCCTATCGAGATCGGATTCCTGCCCTTGCCCTTCTTCCAAACCTTTCAGCATTTTCTCCGCCCACGAGAGCCCGCTCCAGCACGGCGTACACCAGCCGCAGGACTCCTGCGCAAAGAAGTGTTCCAAATTATGAACCATTCCCACCGGGCAGGTTCGATCATCCAGGACGACCATCGTGCCCGTGCCCATGCGGCTCCCCGCCTTCTGGACTTCGTTAAAGTCCATCTTGACGTCCAGATGTTCTTCGACCAGAAAATCGGTGGAAGCCCCTCCGGGCAGCAATCCGCGGAATTTCAACCCTTCCTTCATGCCGCCGGCGTGCTCCTCCAGAATCTCGCGGATCGTCGTGCCCATGGGCAATTCCCACAGCCCCGGACGCTTGACTTTCCCGCTGGCGCCGTAAATCTTTGTGCCGCCGTCATCCGACTTACTGAGGCCTTTGAACCAATCCGGGCCATTGTTCACAATATGGTGGATGTTGCAGAGAGTTTCCACGTTCTGCACGATGGTCGGCTTGCCGAACAAGCCCGAAGTTTGAGGAAAGGGCGGCTTGGTGCGGGGATTGGCGCGCTTGCCTTCCAGCGCGTTCAGCAGCCCGGTCTCTTCACCGCACATGTAGCGTCCGCCGCTCAAGTGCAAGTGCATGTCCAGGTTGTAGCCCGAGCCCAGAATGTTCTTCCCAAGGCAGTTGTTTTCGTATGCTTCCGCCAAAGCCTTCCGCAGCCGCTCGGCCGCCACAATGTATTCGCCCCGCAGAAAGATGTAAGCAACATCCGCCTCAATCGCGTAGGCGGCGACAATCATACCCTCAATCAGTTGATGCGGAGTCGACTCCATCAGGAGGCGGTCCTTAAAGGTTCCCGGCTCCATTTCGTCGGCGTTCGCGCACAGATATTTGGGATGCGGAGCGTCCTTGCCGGTGGGCACAAAGCTCCACTTCATGCCGGTCGGGAAGCCGGCGCCGCCACGCCCGCGCAAGCCAGAATTCTTGATGACTTCAACAACTTCCTTGGGCGTCATCTTCAGCGCCTTGCGCAGTCCCTGGTAGCCGCCCGCCTTCTCATAACCTTTGAGGTCGAGAGGCATGCCGCCGGGCTGAAGATCCTTTGTAAGTACCTTTTCCATTTTTCTACTTGTACTGTTCGAGGATGCTGTCGATCTTTTCCGCATCCAGATCGCGGTGGAGTTCGTTGTCCACCATCATGGCCGGCGCGTGATCGCAAGTTCCCAGGCAGACGATGGGCAGCAGAGTGAACCGCCCGTCCGGCGTCGTCTCTCCCAGCTGGATGCCCAGCCGGCTGGTCAGATGGTCGCGCACCCGGTCGTAACCCATCAGCCAGCAGCTGACGCTGTCGCAGACCATGATGACGTGCCGCCCCACGGGTTTGCGGAAAATCAGGTTGTAAAAGGTCGCGACGCTGTCGAGTTCGTCCACCGACATTCCCAGAAACTCCGCGACATCGCCGAGAGCCTCATCGGAAACCCACCCGCGGTGTTTCTGGACAACCTTCATGGCGTCAATGCACACCGCCCGCTTATCGGGATAGTGGGCAATTTCCGCTTCGATTTCGTGCCGCTCCTCAGGGCTTAACACGGCCTTTTTCAAGCTCCTTATCGATCAATATCCGCCAAAACAAAATCAATGCTCCCCAGAATGGCCAGCAAATCCGGAATCATCAATCCGCGGCACTGCAAGGGGAGAGTTTGCATGTGCGCAAAAGAGGGAGCGCGAATCCGCGTCCGGTAAGAAACCGTGCTGCCGTCGCTGACCAGATAGTAGCCGTTGTTGCCCTTGGTCGCCTCAATCGCGCCCAGGGCTTCTCCGGGTGGAACCACCGGGCCCCAACTTACCCCCAAAAAATGGGTAATCAGGGTTTCAATATCGTGCATCGTTTGTTCTTTCCGTGGCGGAATGGCCAGCGGATGGGCTGATTTATACGGTCCCTCCGGCATATTGTTCACGCACTGCTCGATGATCCGAAGGCTCTGGCGAATTTCTTCAACGTGGATCACCGCCCGGTCATAGCAGTCGCCGTGCGTGGCGGTGGGAATGTCAAACTCAAAATTTTCGTAGCCGGAATAGGGCTGCTTCTTGCGAAAATCCCACTCCAGACCCGCGGCGCGAAGCATGGGCCCCGTGACGCCCCAATCGATGGCCTCGTCCACGGTGATGGCGCCCACCCCTTTGGTTCGGGCCTTGAAGATCCGGTTCTTCATCACTTCCCGGTCATACTCGGCCATGTGCTTGGGCATGCGCTGCAGGAACTTGCGGAACATGCCATCCCATCCCTTGGGTAAATCCTGGGCAACGCCGCCGATGCGGAACCAGACCGGATGCATGCGCGCCCCGCAAACGGCTTCGACGATATCAAAAATGTGTTCGCGATCGTTGAAGGTGTAAAACACGGGCGACATCTGGCCAACGTCCTGGGCGAAAGTTCCGTACCAGACCAGGTGGCTTGCAATCCGGAACAGCTCGGACATCATCACCCGAATCACCTGGGCTCGCGGCGGCACCGTGATGCCGGCCAGCTTTTCAAACGCCGTCAGGTAAGCAAGCTCGTTCATGACCCCACCCAGATAATCGATCCGGTCGGTATAGGGTATGTACGTGTGCCAGCTTTGGCGCTCGCCCATCTTCTCCGCGCCGCGGTGATGGAACCCGATTTCAGGGACTAGGTCCACAATCACTTCGCCGTCAAGCTGCACGGCTATGCGAATCACGCCATGAGTGCCCGGATGTTGCGGGCCCACGTTGAGGAAAATAAAATCCGCCCCGTCCTCATGGGCCTTCATGCCCCAATCTTCCGGACGGAAGCGCATGGCCTCCTGTTCTTTATCAACCTTTTCCAGCGGCAACTGGAAAGGACCAAGCTCCGTGGCGCGCGCCGGATGCTCTTTGCGCAGGGGATGGCCGACCCAGGTGGTGGGCATCAGGATGCGAGTCAGGAAGGGATGCCCGTCGAACTTGACGCCGAACATGTCCCAGACTTCCCGCTCGTACCAATTGGCCGACGGCCAGACATCGGTAATGCTGGGAAGTCTCGGGGCATCTCCCTTAAGAGCTACTTTGATGCGGAGGTATTCATTCCGGTCGAAAGATAAAAGGTGATAGACAACCGTAAAGTCGCTTTCCGGCTGGCCGCCACGGTGGGTTCGCACCCGCTCATCGATGGCGGTAAGGTCGTACAGCATTTTGTACGGCCGGGCAATGCCGGTCTTGAGGTACCGCATCAACTCATGAACTTTTTCCTTGGAAGTCCAAAACGCCGGAATCTGGTCGCGTCCAGGTTCCGGAAGGACGGACCCCTGGCCGAACTTTTCTTGCAGATCCTGAAGAATGGTTGCGTTAGCCGTCATAAAAAAGTTTTCAGATCTCGTCAGGTGGACGCAACAGCGTCTGCTTCCGCCTCTCCGCCAGCTTCACATCGCGCTGGGCAGGAAAGGAAGCCCGGTAGACGCCCTGCTCTCCGACCACCCAGCTCAAAGGCCGCCGCTCGCTGCCCACGGCCTTGCTCAACAGCGTCACGCCCTCAAGAAAGGCGTCGGGACGCGGCGGACACCCCGGAACGTAAACATCCACGGGAAGGAATTTGTCCACCCCCTGAACCACGCTGTAAATGTCGTACATGCCGCCGGAGTTCGCGCACGAGCCCATCGAAATCACCCAGCGCGGCTCCATCATCTGCTCGTAAAGGCGCTGAATCACCGGCGCCATCTTGATAAAAGGAGTTCCCGCGATCACCATCAGATCAGCTTCGCGCGGCGTTCCGCGAATG
>JAJYHU010000009.1 GCA_021784615.1 Acidobacteriota bacterium
GAACTTCTTCAACCTGGCTCATGTCCTTACGGAGACCGCCATCCCCATTAATTTCTCGATCTCCCGGATCGACTGCCGAACGTCCGTAGCGGCCCTGCCCTCTTTTCTATCGGCGGGCCTCAAAACTTAGATCAGATTCAAGCGCCGGAGGTTACAGATTCCTCATCAGAAAGTCTCTTCAGGGAAGAACCAGTTGGCTCGGCGAGGGCTTTTGGAGTTCTTCGGATTTGAACTGGCTCCGCAGCAGATCAAGATAAGCCCGGCCCTTCGGGCGGCCGTTCGAGCGCGTCGCCCCCAATTGCGCGAGGAAGATCAGGACATCCCGGATCTCGCTGTCGCGAACCGTCACCACTCCCGCATTCCGGCTGTCCGTCTTCTTAAAGTTTTCGATAGCGGCCTTCAATGCGTCGTAAAGCTCCCGCTGCAGAATATAATCCGGAGGCTTTTCAAAATAAATGCCGTTCGAAAGCGTCTGGTACGATTCGGCCAACGACTGGAGCGCCGCTACAATGTCGGGATCGGTAAGCGCGGCGTTGTCCCTTGCGTAGAGGCAGACAGCGTAGCCGAGCGCCAGGACCAGCGGCTCATGCGCGGCCACAAAAGAAGACGGAACCTTCACGTCCGCAAAGGGAACCTGCGACCAATCGATTTCCCGGCGGCCGATTTCATGCCGGCGGCTTTCCACGAGATACGCGCAATCCGGCGGGCAATCGATTGTTACTTCGCGCTCGGTCCCGCAGCAGAGCGTGCAAATGTTCTCCGCCTTGGCCGGGCAGTAGCGCTTCGCTTTTCTCTTTTCACAAATGGGGCAAGCCAAAGGTTGGTTCCTAGCTCCAAATTACCGCCTGCTCCAGGCGGACTCAAACTATTTTAAGCGTTTCCCATCTCGGTGGCAAACTGCCGGCTGGCCTCAAGCCCGGCTCGCCTCCATCCCAGCGCTTCCGCCGAGAGCAGCACCAGCGTAATCCAGATCAGGTCCGCCGTCAGCAGATGCAGCACCTGCATCCAAAGCGGCGAGAGCAAAAGGATGTTGACCACGCCGAAACAGAATTGCAGCGCCACCAGGCCCAGCAGCCATCCCGCACAACGCTTTGCGGCGGCTGAAGCCGGCGTGCTGAGGGCGTAGATGGCGACACCCATTAAAAACCCGCCCAGCGTGACGGCGATGATCGGATGAATGATCCGCAGGTGCACGATGGGGCTTGTCGTGCTGGCAAAGTCCCAGCGCATTCCCTCAACCAGCGACGGAGCGGGAAAAAGCGTATCCGCAAGCGCCGCAAGCGTGCCGGAAATCGCAATCGCCAGCATTCCCGCAAGCCCCGCTCCATAGAGGACATAAGACCTGGTTGATGGCTTTCCAACCCCTGCGGATTTGCCCGCGGTTTGCGCCGCTGATTGCTCCGCCGCCGCCCAAGCCGTCAGCGCCAGCGTGGCCAGAAGCAGAAAGGTGTTCACCAGATGCAGCGACAAAATGCACACGCGGCCCCAGGAAACATTCTTTCCAACGTCTCCGGTAAGCACCAGCGCCGCCCCGACCAACCCCTCCGTCACGGTAAAAAATGCCACCGCCGCCGCATAGCGCCGCGCGGCGTGCCCGCGGCCAAAGCGCCGGAACACCATAAAAACCAGCACTGCCACTAAAACAATATCAACCCCGCTGCTCGCGCGGTGCGCAAACTCGATCAGGGTGGCAATCGCATGGGCGTGAGGAATCACCTGGCCCTCGCACAGAGGCCAGTGCTCTCCGCAGCCTGCGCCCGAGCCCGTCGCCCGCACAATCGCTCCCCACAAAATCACCGCCAGGTTGTAGGCGAGCACCAGCCACGCAAAACGCGCAAAGCGCTCCGTGCCGCGCTTGTCGTCCGATGCATTCATGACTCGAAATGGTAACACACTCGGCAGGGAGCCGCAGAGGAACGCGGCCGTCCGGCGATGCCGCGGGCTTCCACCACACCGCCAAAAACACCCCCAAAAAACAACTTGACAATTTCACCGCGATATGCTACATTTCTAGTCGTCGGGAGTTTGGGCACGGCTCCTGCAATTGGGTGGCGGCAAAAGCTCTTTTGTGCGGAGAAAGAACGAAATTTTGGATCTAGAACTTGAAAGGAAGAAAAAAAGAATTCTTTTTTTGAAGAACGAAGCTAGGAAGTTATTGAAAACAAAAGAGGGCTGTGGAAAAAACAGCCAAAACGAACCGGAAACGAAGCTAAAACGAAGCTACCTAAGCTGTTGAAAACACATAACAGGCCAAAAAACGAAGCTAAAATAATCCCCCAGGCCATCCGGCCAAGTTATTGAAACATAAGGCCTTATAAAACGGCCCTTAGACTCTCCACCGCTTTTCAAACCTGGCAATGCCCGCAACCGCCCGGCATGGAATGAAGGCCCCTTGACCGCCGATTATGGCCACAGAAAACTGGTTGAGATTATCGCGGGGTGGAATCCGGAAGGCCGCCGTCGACGGGGATGGTGGCGCCGGTAGTAGGCGTCTGGCGGGTGGCGAAGAACATCACGGCGTTCGCGACGTGCTCGCCGGTCACGCGGATCTTCAGCAGGTTTCGCTTGCGGTAGTAATCTTCAAGGCCCTGCTCGTCCAGGCCGCGCGCACGCATTCGGTCCGGGCCCACGGTCGACCACAGGCCGGACTTCCGGCTGCCGTGCGAGAAGACGGCGTCAGGAGCCACCATGTTGACACGCACGCCCATCGGCGCAAACTCGAGGCTTGCGATGCGCGCCAATTGATGGGCGGCGGCTTTGGTGGCGCTGTAGGCGCCAAATCCCGCTCCCGGCGCAAAGACGTTTTTGGTGGAAACCAGGACGACGTCTCCGCCGGTATTCTGAAGCTTGAAATGCCGCGCCGCCTGGGCGAGCACGTTCAAAGTCCCTTCCACGTTCACGCGCTCAAGCTTCCTGAAGGAATCCAGATTCAGTTCGGTCAGCGGAGAAACGAGAGCCAGCCCGGCATTCACCACCACGAGGTCCACGCCTCCCCAGGCCCGGATGATGGAGCCAAAGGCGCGCTCGACGGACACGGGATCGGTGACGTCGAGCGGAACCGCGATCGCCTGCCCGGGGTAAGTTGCTTCAAGCTCATGGACCAGACTCTCAAGGTTCGGGCCGGGCAAATCCGTGAGGGCAACCTGGCAGCCTGCCAGGAGGAGCTTTTCCGCAATCGCCGAGCCGATAGCTCCGGCGGCGCCGGTGATCAAAGCCACTTGCCGGCTCAAAGGAAGCTCCTGGTTCTCGGTAAGCTTGGCGTGCTGGAGCATGTGGTATTCCATGTTGAAAAGGTGGCGTTCCGAAAGGCCCTGATACTCGCCCATGGCCGCCACCTTGGCCTTCACCGCCAGCGTGTGGGCCGTGATGTCCCTGGCGATGCCGCTTGCCCGCGCATTCTTGCCCACCGAAAGCGCTCCGAGGCCCGGAATCAGGATCACGCGGGGATACGGGTCGCGCCGGGCCACTCCGGGAGCGAGGTCCGCCGAGTTCCTCTCAAAGTAGGCGTTATAGGCCGCCGCATAATCGACGATCGCCTTTGCCATCTGGTCTCGAAACTTTTCCAGGCAACTGAAGTCGGGAGCGTCGAGCCACAGCGGGAGGCTCTTGGTGCGGATCAGGTGATCGGAAGTAAGCGGCGGAGAAAGAGCCAGATCTTTTCCCTTCGGGGAGTCGACGAAATCCAGCGCCTCGCGGCCGGTAAGGGCGTTCAAAATCACGCGGCGGTAGGGCCGGCTTTCATCGCCCGTAGGCTCAGCCAGCAAGCCGCGAACGATGGGTGCCACCTGCTCCAGGCGGGCGGTTGCCGCTTCCACCGAAGTCAGCGTTTGAACCGGCAAGGGATTCGAGGCTTTGCGGGCCAAATACTTTTCCGCGGCGGAAACCAGGCGGATGGTCCGCTCATAGGATTCCCGAGCCGTTTCACCCCAGGTAACCAGGCCGTGATGCATCCAGACCATGCCCGCAGCTTCGGGGAACTTTTCAAGCGCCTCGATGGCGTCTTTCGCGAGGTCAAATCCGGGGCGGACGTACGCCAGAACAATGATCTCTTCGCCCAGCGCTTCGCAGACCCATTCCCTGCCGCGCGCCTGGTTGGTCAGCGCCAGGATGGAATCCGCGTGAGTGTGATCCACATATTTGGCCGGCAGAAAAGCGTGGGCCAGGGTTTCAATGGAAGGGCACGGCGAGTGGCAATCCAGGGTGTGAGTGCGAAATTCATTGGCCATCCGATCGTCCGAAAGGCCCGGGAGCGTGCGCAGTCGCCGCAGGTAGTCAAGGTCGAGCGGCACATGCTGCTCAGGAGTGATCGCGGCCAAGTCGCACCCGGACGCCTTTACCTGGAGGGCCGGAATCGATTCTCCCCAGACGTTCCGCCAGGTTCCTTTGACAGAGGCGTTTCCGCCTCCGTGGAGAACTGCATCCGGCTCCCTGCCGATCAACCGGCTGGAGTATGTCCGCAGAGCCAGGTCGTCGCCCCACTTCGCCCCGAACTCGCTTATGAACTTTGCCGCTTCCGCTTCAGACCATCTGCTTTCCAAAAGCTCCCCCGCCCTCGATGGGTTCCGGTCTCGGCCGTCACCCGATTGACGCTGCTTGCATGTCTAGTTTTTCGCCGCCCCGACGGCTTGCAGCATGAACCTTACGTTCTCGCGCGGCGACTTGCCGTCAAAAACCGCGCTCCCCGCAACAATCATATCGACGCCGGTCCGGGCAATCTCCGCAATGTTGTTCCGGGTAACGCCGCCATCCGCGCACAACAGAATCTCTTTTCCAGACCTTCGGATCATTCCCTGCACGGTTTCAATCCGTCTGAAGGTTGCGGGGACAAAGCTCTGCCCTCCCCAGCCGGGATTGACCGCCAGCAGCAGGACCATTTCAAGCTCGTCGAGAAGCGGCTCCAGGGCTTGGAGCGGCATCCCCGGGTTCAGCGCCACGCCGCGAATAAATCCCCTTTCGGGATCATTGGCGTTGGCCATTTTGCCCATTTCCTGGAGCACCCGGTGAGGGTGCACGCAAGCGTCGGGATGGAACGTAATGATGTCCGCGCCCGCCGCAACGAACTCCGGAATCTTGCCGAGCGGGTCGGCAATCATCAGGTGCGCGTCCTTCAGGAGCGGCGTCTTGACGGCCTTGATCAGCGGCGGCCCCGCCGTCATGCGCGGACAATACACGCCGTCCATCACGTCGAAGTGAACGATTTTTGCGCCCTCTTCTTCCAGCAGCCGAAGCTCGGAACCAAGCGACAGCAGGTCCGCCGTCAGGATTCCAACGCTCAAAACCGGAGCGAGTTCGCGCAATGTAGCAAGACTATTTTGATGGGCCATCCCGATCTTTCTCAGCGCCTCGCGGAAGATGACCCGACGGAGATTTCAGCATCCTTTTTCTCATGCCGGAAGGTCTGATAGAAATCATAAGCCTGTTCCGGCTTCATCAACTCATGAACGACTTTTCCAACCGCTTGAATCATCGCCGCCGGGGCTTCCGACTGGAAAATGTTCCTGCCCATGTCAACGCCCGCGGCGCCTTGGGAGATGGCGTCGTAGGCCATCCTCAGCGCGTCAAGCTCCCCGATCTTCTTGCCGCCCGCCATGACCACGGGAACCGGGCAGGATGCGGTGATGGTCTCAAAACCCTCCGCCACGTAATAAGTCTTCACCACCTGGGCCCCAAGTTCTGCCGAGATGCGGCAGGCGAGACGCAGATACCGTGCGTCGCGCGTCAAGGTCTTCCCCACCGCCGTCACGCCCAGCGTGGCGATCCCGTAACGGTTGCCGGCGTCCACCAGCCGCGTCAGGTTGTGGATCGACTGCGTTTCAAATTCGCCGCCCACGAACACTTGCACCGCCATGGCGTTGACGTTCAGGCGCACACAGTCTTCAATATCAACAGCAATCTGCTCGTTGGAGAGTTCTTTCAGAATGCTTGGTCCGCCGCTTGCGCGGAGCACCACGCCGCCCGCAAAAGCCGGCGGAATGGTGGAGCGCAGAATGCCGCGCGTCAGCATCAGGGCGTTTGCGTAAGGCGCCAAGGGAACGATGTTCAGGTCAACCCGCTCAAGGCCGCTGGTCGGTCCCTGAAAATATCCGTGATCGATGGCCAGCATGACCGTGCGGCCCGACACGGGATTGAAGATCCGGGACAGGCGGTTTTGCATTCCCCAGTCCAGAGCTCCGGCGCCCTTCAAGAAAAAGGCTTCGCGCTTGGCGGGAATCTCCGGATAAAAATTCTTTGCTTCAGACTTTCCTTCAGTATCAGCCATCTTCCTCTTCTCCTTTTTTCATCTGGCGGGGGAATCATCCGTTTCCCTGGCATCGCAAGGAATAACCATGATACCAAAATCAACGGGGATTGCAGGAGTTGCTCTGCACAGTTTACAGGCCCGGGCGCCGTACTGCCAATAGAAGCGCCAAACCGGTGGTGCTTCCGGTGGCCAAAGCGGCTTATAAAACCTTGCCTGCTGCGGATATCGAGGCCGGGCAAAGCTCTAAATCTGGTCTTTGAACGGCAGGGCCGGCTTTGCGGCTGCGGCGGGGATGCTTCAGTTCTTTATGGAAGGGATTGCGGACCGGATTGGAAAGCCGCCGAGGGGCCGGCAGGATCGTCTTTCCCACCCAGAGCCCCTGGCAGCTTCAGAAATGCTTTCAATCGCCTAAGAACCGCCTTGAATCCCTTATCCGGAAATGTTATGGGGCGAAGCTCTCTCAAGCTCGCTGACCAGACGCCGGCCCGCATCGGGAACCGCAACTCGGCCATCTATAATTTCTTCCGGCGAGATCCTGCGGCCGTAAAGATCTTCATTGGCGCCGCCGTCCGGCCGCAGCGTCGAGCCTTGCAGCGAGATGCCTGCAAACAGTCCCCGAGAGCGGGCATAGCTAAGAATTTCCGTGTGCATCAGGAGATCTGTGTCGGCGGTCATTGCCCGTCCCACGGGTCCGGCGGCCGCGGAGGCGTCTCCGCCCAGCTTCACCTTGCTCTTCAGCAGCGAGCGGACGCCGTCCTGATTCATAACCAGAAAAACGAAGTCGCTGGCCTGGCCGCCAAGCTGAAAGCCGAAGCTTCCACCCTCGAGAGCGTACATCACCGGAGCACCCCAAGGACCGTTGTAGTTCCTTCCGCCGCGGCAAACCATGGCGCCGCGCCCGTAGCTCCCGCCAAATCCAAAGGCGAGCTTTTTAATGGAGGGCATCACCACCACACACCTTGCCCGGTCCAGAAGCGCCTGAGGTATGCCATCCGGCACATTCAGGATTTGGTGCAAGACATCCGCAGAATTCTCCAGCCGTTCCTGAACGCTGCCCGCAAACACGGGCACAGACGTCAAAACCAACAACATCCCAAAACATAATGAATAAATTCGCCGCATCAATTCGTTACTCCTTTGCATTGGAAGGATGGCCGCATAACCCGCTTGCCCCGGACCCGTTCCCCGCCCTTCATCCTTCAACATTACACTGCCTCAAGTCCCGCAGGGTAAAAGAATTTGGATGCATCGTTGCCTTCCCGGGATGGGTCGCGCACTCAACGGCGGTCCCGCAAGGGGCCCCGAACCGCAACGGCCAGCGGCTCAATCAGCCGGAATTCCAGCGGCGTAGCGGCGGGCATTCGCACGTCTTTCCCGCCGGAATTCGCCGCCCCGGCCGCGCCTGCCTGTGCGTCCGCCGCGCTTCCAACCAGCGATGTGCCCACTCCTGCCGGTGCGCCTCCAAAGGCTCCGCCGTTTTCGCCCCTGCCGGCCGCCTCCCAGTTTGGCGCCTGATAACCGCTTCCGTACTCAGCAACGTCGGTTGTGTCAACCTCGTAATTCCACCCGTTTATTACAACGCGATTCAGCGTCAGGCGGAGCCGCGCCGTTCCATCGAGGCTGGCGGCGGCCCGCGCATCAACAACTTTGCCGATGATCCGGGCTCCCTCGGGAATGGCGACCTCGCCGCCAAACGAAACCGGCTTGGTGAGAGTCGCCTCAAACTCATCGCCCGGCCTGCTTTGGTCACTGGCCAGCGCATGGCCCAGCCGAACGGTCAATACCGTTCCGGCGGGGACGGATACTCTTACCGCAGCGGGAGGTTTTGTCACCCAGACGCCTGCCACACCCAATGCAATTGCGACCGGAATGCCTACCGACGCATATCGCTGCCTTGGCCATTTCATAAAGCTCTCCCAAAAAGAATCCGCCTGATCAGGAGCAAGCGAGTCTCCAAAGTGGGCAGCGGCAACAAACTGATAACAATCCGTTTGGTATGCAGTATTAAGAAGGTTTTCGGTAAAAATTACATCACTCGTTTCATAATTTCGGCCAAACCCTGCCTTGCCGCCTGGAACGGAGGGCTCATATCGATCAGGAGAACCGGTCAACCTTCTTCCCTCTGTTTTTTTGCGGACACAGTGCTACAATTCCTTAGCGTGGCGGGAACAGCGGTGAATCCCATTCGAGTAATCGGCATCGACCCGGGCCTCAACATAACCGGTTACGGCATTATTGAACGCCAGAGAGCCGGAACCGCCCTGGTCGAGGCGGGAGTTATTCGCCTGCCCCCCAGCCAGGACAACAATCTGCCGTTGCGCCTGGAGTCGCTTTTCAAGGAAGTTCAAGAGATCATCGAAGAATTTCAGCCGGCGACCCTATGCCTTGAGGAGGTTTTCAGCCACGCGGACTATCCCCGCACGGCGATTCTGATGGGACACGCGCGCGGGGTGATCTGCCTGGCGGCAAGGCTTGCAAGGATTCCGGTCTTCCACCTTTCGGCCAAGCGGGTCAAGCAGTCCGTAACCGGCAACGGCAGCGCCTCAAAATTGCAAGTGCAGCGGGCTGTGCAGCAGCGGTTTTCCTTGGCGTTGCCTCCCAAGCCTCCGGACGTTGCCGACGCGCTGGCCGTGGCCTTGTGCTACCTCAACTCGCTGCGGGTGCCGGCGAACGGGTCGCAGGCAAGAAGCAAAGCGCTGTAGAATTCAGCCGAGGAGCAATGCCCTGATCTCAGAAATTACCGGCGAAGTCCTTTACGACCGCATCACCCACCATTCGCTATTGGTGCGCATTGATGCGCTCTGTTATGAAGTCTTTGTTCCCTCGGGAATTATCTCGCGCCTCAGGCAGACGCCCGAGGACCAGCGCCAGAACCCCCTGACTTTTTACACGATTTACTACATTGACGGAGGCATGGCCGGCGGCCACCTGACGCCCAAGCTGGTGGGTTTTCTTGACCCCTTGGACCGCGAGTTTTTCGAGGCTTTCACCAAAGTGCCCGGCGTAGGGTTTATGCGGGCGCTGAAGTGCCTGGTGCGGCCGATGAATGAAATCGCCCTGGCGATCGAGCGCGGCGACGCGCCGTTCCTGAAGGAACTGCCGTACATCGGCGCCAAGACGGCGGAACGCATTGTCACCGACCTGCGCGGCAAAATGGCCAAGTTTGCGCTGGCCCGAAGCGAGCAGCCGCTCTCGATCGAACACGAATCGGTTTCAGAACTAAAGGTGGAGGCGATGCAGGTCCTCGAGCAGCTTGAGTATACCCGTTCAGAAGCCGAGCGGATGGCCGCCGAGATATTTGCCAAGCACAAGAATCTGAAGTCCGTTGAGGAATTCGTGCGCAGAGTTTTTGAGCAGCGGCAGGAAGCAGCAAAAAGCTGAAAGCTCGCGGAGATCAATAAGGCTGGCAAGGTATGCCGAGAGAACGACTCGTATCCCCTGACTTGCTCTCGCAGGATGAAGAGAGTTTCAACCAGACCCTGCGCCCGCCGTCGCTCGACCAGTACGTAGGACAGCAAAAGGCCGTCGAGAAGCTCGCCATTGCCTTGCAGGCGGCGCGGCAACGCTCCGAGCCCGCCGAACACACCTTGCTGTTCGGGCCGCCGGGCCTTGGCAAAACCACTCTCGCCTATATTATTGCCAACTCCATGGGAGCAAAGATTACGACCACCTCCGGCCCCGCGCTTGAACGGACGGGCGACTTGATGGGAATTCTCACCAACCTGGGCGAGGGAGATATTTTGTTTGTCGATGAAATCCACCGCCTGCCGGCCAACATCGAAGAATTCCTTTATCCCGCAATGGAGGACTTCAAGGTCGACTTTGTCGTGGACAAGGGCATGTTTGCCAAAACCATCAATGTGCCGCTGAAAAAGTTCACTCTGGTTGGAGCCACCACGCGCGCCGGCAGTCTTTCGGCGCCTTTGCGGAATCGCTTCGGACTGTTCTTTCACTTGGAGTTTTATTCCGTCGACGACCTGAAGCAAATCATTGCACGCTCGGCCCGGATTCTGGGCGTGCCCATCGACGACAAAGGGACGGCCGAAATCGCGCGGCGCGCCCGCGGAACTCCGCGCATTGCCAATCGCCTGTTGCGGCGCGTGCGGGACTTTGCCGACGTCAAGGCCGACGGGAAAATTAGCGATGAAGTCGCCCGCCAGGCTTTGAAGCTGGAAGGAGTGGACGAGCAGGGACTTGACGAGCTGGACCGGAATTTTCTTTCCACCATCATCCGCCTTTATAAGGGCGGCCCGGTGGGAGTTGAAGCCATCTCCGCCACGCTCAACGAGGAAGTGGACACTCTGGTCGATATGGTTGAGCCCTATCTGCTCCAGCAGGGATTCATCAGCCGGACCAAGAGCGGACGCACGGCCAACGAGCCGGCCTATAAGCATCTGAAAATACCCATGCGCGGAGGCGACCCGCAAACGCTGTTCCAATAGAACGCCCGAACATGAAGCAAGTCTATCTCGCCTTTGGCTCAAACCTCGGTTCCCCGGTCCAGAACATCAGGAAAGCGCTCGCCGCGCTTCCGGATGCCGGGGTTGAAGTTCGCCGCGTTTCCTCTTTCTATCGCACGGAACCGGTGGAATTGATCCACCAGCCCTGGTTTGTGAATTGCGTCGCGGAAACCGCAACGAACCTGATGCCGCTGCAACTTTTGAAGGCCGTGCAAAGAGTCGAACGGGCGCTCGGCCGGCGCAAGGTTGTCGACAAAGGGCCGCGAACCATTGACATTGACATTCTGCTCTATGAAAATGTGGTCGTTCAGTCGAATACCCTGAAGATTCCCCATGAGGGTTTAAGCCATCGCCGCTTCGTTCTCGCACCGCTCTCGGAACTCGAGCGGAACCTGCGGCATCCCGTAACCCAGCGCACGGTGCTGGAAATGCTGGGTGCTTTGTCCGACCACAGCCAGGTAATCCGCATGGACGCGGAGAGCGAGACACCCCTCAAGGGACAGGTGGAGCATGCAGCAAGCGCCGCCGCTAATATGAGAGAGCCATCTTAAACAAGGAATTTTCCGTGCCCAACCCTCCACTTTACGAAGCGCCCCGGTTCATCGCGGTTGAAGGACCGATTCGAGTCGGCAAAACGACCCTTGCCGACATCCTCGCCAATCGGATGGGCGCCGAGCGATTGCGCGACGTGGACGACAACCCTTTCCTCCGAAGCTTTTATGGTGAAAAGCCCGGCGCCGCCTTTACAAGCCAGTTGTATTTCCTGCTGGAGCGCTTCAAGCAGCTTCGCGCGCTGGACCTTACGGCCTCCGCAAACCGCGTTGTGGTCAGCGATTATATCTTTGAAAAAGACAAGCTATTCGCCTACCTCAACCTGAATGACGCTGAATTGCGGCTTTACGAGCAGTACTACGAGCAGTTTGTCGAGCAGGTTCCCATCCCCGATTTGGTGATATACTTGCAAGCGAAGCCGGAGATGCTCAAAAAGCGGATTGAGAAGAAGAATGCGCCCTTCGAAAACCGCATTTCAGAGGAATACCTCGAGGCGGTAATCAACGCATACGAGCACTTCTTCTTTCATTATCACTCGAGCAATCTTCTGGTGATTGAAACGTCCGAGATCGACTTTGTCGACCGGAACGAAGACTTAAAGCAGTTGCTGAAGCGTTTGAGTCAGCCGGTTCAGGGGACTCAGTACTTTTTGCCGCTTGGATCCGCCCCCGCGGACTGAGACGGTCGCATACGGCGGCCCGCCGCAGGGCTTTCGGCCCGCAAGGCAAGCAGCCCGTATAGAATTCGAGTTTTTCGACCCTCTCTTTCCAGACGAGTGGCGGCCATTGAGGGGCCGCAGGGCAAGTTGAGGAGCCCCTCATAACCGATCTGGGACCGGGAGGGTTATGTTTTTTCAGGAGGGCCAGTCCGGCGCAGAGCGATTTTTTTGAGCCATGTTAAGGAGAGAACGCCATGGACCCTAAGGCATCGGCCGTGAGCAAAGTTACCGTTCCCGCCGTCCTTGAGCGCAAGCTCCGCGGGGAAAAAATCACAGCGCTTACCGCCTACGATTACCCGACAGCACGCCTGGTTGATGAAGCCGGGATCGATGTTCTCCTGGTAGGCGACTCCCTGGCCCAGGTGGTGCTCGGTTACGATTCCACCGTGCCGCTTTCCAGTGAAGAAATGCTTCATCACCTTCGCGCGGCGCGGCGCGGAGTGAAAAGGGCGCTGCTTGTTGCCGACCTCCCTTACGGCTCTTACCATACCGGCGCAAAGGAAGCGATTGAAACAAGCTTGCGCTTCATCAAAGAGGGCGGCGCTGAAGCCGTCAAGATTGAAGGCGGCAAGTCACGCGCGCGCCTGGTCCGCCGCCTGGTGGATGCGGAAATTCCCGTCATGGGCCACATTGGGCTTACACCTCAATCCATCCACCGCCTGGGCGGCTACTCGGTCCAGGGCCGGAGCCTGGAAGCGGCGAATGGGCTGCTGGCGGACGCGCAGGCGTTGGAAGATGCAGGCGTTTTCGCCATCGTGTTGGAGGCGATTCCTCGTGAGCTGGCAACGACGTTGACCCGGCGGCTGCGCATCCCGACCATCGGCATTGGAGCGGGACCCGACTGTGACGGACAGGTGTTGGTTTTCCATGACCTGGTCGGGCTGAGCTTTGAGCGGCCGGCCAAGTTTGTGCGGCCTTACGCAAACCTGCAACAAACTCTGCTCGACGCTCTTACGCGCTTCAAAGGGGATGTTTCCGAAGGCCGCTATCCGAGCGACCGCGAGTCCTACCATGGGTCGCCAACCCTCCTCGATCAGTTTGAAAAGGAGGTTTCACCCAGGACGCGGTCTTGAGTATAATGCCTACAGTGCTGGCGGCAAGAGTTCCATACTTTTTGTAAAGTACAGATCGGAAAAACCCACGGTGAGCGAGTCACCTCCATCTATCGGCAGATCGATCGGAAAGACCCATGCGCTTGGTCACATCCATCAACGAAATGAAGTCCCTGGCGCGTGAAACCCGCGCCCGCGGCAAGACGCTCGGCTTAGTCCCCACCATGGGGGCTCTCCACGGCGGCCACCTGAGCATGGTCCTCCAGGCCAAGCGGCAGTGCGACGTTGTCGCAGTTTCGATTTTTGTCAATCCCACCCAATTCGGCCCCAACGAAGACTACGACCGTTACCCGCGCGAGCTCGACCGCGACCTCGACGTGCTCAGTTCCCACAACATCGACTTCGCATTCGCTCCCGCCGCCGACGAGATGTATTCCGAGGGATTCCAGACCTTCATCGAACCGGGCCCGCTGGCTCGACTTTATGAGGGAGCGTCGCGCCCCGGCCATTTCCGGGGAGTTGCTACCGTCGTCGTCAAGTTGCTCAACATCTTGTCTCCCGACATGGCCTATTTCGGGCAGAAAGATTTTCAGCAGGCCATCGTCATCCGCCGGCTGGCTGAAGATTTGAACATGAACATCCGGCTGGTTTTCTGTCCGATTGTGAGAGAGAAAGACGGCTTGGCGATCAGTTCACGGAACGCTTTCATCAAGAACAGCCAGCGCAAATCCGCGTTGGCGCTCAGCCGCAGTCTCCGCAGGGCAGAAGAGATGGCGCAGGCCGGCCAGTGCGACGCCCGGCAAATTCTGGCAGAAATGCGGAGCATCCTGACCTCCGATCCACGGGTTGAGGTTGATTATGCGGCGATTGTGAACCCCGCGCAATTTGAGCCTGTTGACCGCGTGACGGCGGGGACCGTCGCTTTGGTGGCTGCGCGCGTCGGCGCCGTGCGCCTGATTGATAACACGATTTTCGGACCGGCAGGATCAAGCCCTGAAGACCGCCTCCACTTGGCCTTCTCGGCGCCCGCCGTTACCGATACCGCGGCCCGAATTCCGGGACTCGATGCGGAATCGGTGATGCGCAAAGTGGAAGGCTGCCGCGATTGCGCCGCGTTTTCAACCATTCTACTTCCGCCCCGGGAGTTTATGGCCAAGTATCTCAAGCGGGACTATCCCAACCTGAATGACGTGCGCATTGCAGTGATCGGCCGCCACGCCGCCACCCGGCCTGACAATTCTTACTATCGCAACAACGGCAGGCCGAACCGGTTTGTCACCGCCTTGTATGATTTGCTGGGCGTAAAGGATTTTGCCGCGTTCAAGGAGCGATTCATCCTGACGGACGTTATTCGCTGCCACGCGACGGGGCCACGCACTCCTGAAAAGGCCATGCGAAACTGTGTGCGGCACTTGCGGAATGAACTCAATCTGTTTCCAAACCTTGATACTCTGGTGGTTCTTGGGGACGACGCCTACGAGGGCGTCCAGCGTTTTCTTTTGGGCCTCAACGAAACAGACGTTCAGCCGTTTCTCACCTTGCTGGGATCTCAAGGCTGGGCGGAAGATTTCGTCCGTGTTCCCATGCTTGAAAACCGGCAGTTTCGGATCTTCTATTGCCACCATCCGTCGCTCGGCTACCAGCGAAGCCCGTCGATTGCCTCCCATCTGCAATAACAGGCCTTCTCTACAGTTTGAGGGCCGCCAGCACCTGCTCGGTATGGCCGTCAACTTTGACGCGCGGGAAGACAGCCTTTACCCTGCCTTCCGGATCGATTACATAAGTCGTCCGCACAATCCCCATGCTCTTTTTGCCATACATGTTCTTTTCCTGCCAAGCGCCATAGGCCTCAATCGTCTGATGGGTTGGGTCGCTCAGCAGCGGGAAATTCAGCTTGTACTTGTCCCGAAAGTTCGCAAGCTTTTCAGGAGTATCCGCGCTCATCCCAACCACCTTGGCCCCCAGCTTCTCCAATTGTTTCTTGGCGTCGCGGAATCCATGCGCTTCAATCGTACATCCGGGGGTGTCCGCCTTCGGGTAGAAATAGAGCACCAGAAGACTGCCTTTAAAATCGCTCAGCTTCACGGTCGTTCCTCGATCGGAAAGCAGCGAAAAGTTCGGAGCTTTATCTCCAATCTTAAGCATTGCTTGCTCCTTTCTCTGAATAGAATTTATTTAGATTTGTTTGCGCTCGCTTCAGATGAGTTTTGCGGAAGCGCAGTGGGAGAAGACGCAGAAGAGTCGGCGCCTTTGACAATTCTTTGATAAGCATGGGCGTACTGCGTATTGCCGGGGTCCAATTGATGAGCCCGCTGAAGAGTTTCCATCGCTCCCTGCCGATTGCCGGCGGCCGCGAGCGTCAAGCCCAAATTAAAGTAGGCGGTGGCGTCGTTCGGCTTCAGACGCAGCACCTGCCCGTATTCAGCGCTTGCTCCCTTCCAATCATGTTCCTGGTAAAGGGCGGAAGCCAGATTGTTGTGCGCGCCCGCGTAGTCCGGATTCAAACGCACCGCCGTGCGGTATTCGGCGATCGCGCCTTGCAGGTTTCCTTGCAGCCGTAACACCAGGCCCAGATTATTGTGCGCAGCCGCATAGTTCGGATTCAACTTCAAGGCTTGGCGGAATTCCTTAGCCGCGCCAGCCAAATCGCCCTCCTGCCGCAAGGTGTTGCCCAGATTGTTGTGAGGTTCGGGCCAGTCCGGCTGCAAGGCAATGGCAATACGGTGCTCGGAAATCGCTCCTTTAAGATCTCCCTCCAGCGCCAGCGCGTTTCCAAGGTTGTCATGCGCGAGAGCCCAGCCCGGCTTCAAATCGATTGTCTCCTGGAATTGAATGATTGCGTGGTTCAAATCACCGGCCAGAGCATAAGTCAAACCAAGGTTGTTATGCGCCTCAGCGTTATTAGGATCCAAATCCAGGGATTTCTGGAACTCGACCACCGCCCCTTTTAAATTCCCCTCCCGGCGCAGCAGAGTGGCCAGATGGTAATAGGTCCCGGCAGAGTCGGGGGCAAGCCGGATTGCCAGCAGATATTCCTGCATCGCGCCGCTCAGATCCTGTTTCTGATCGAGCGCAGCGCCCAACGCCTCGTGGGCCTCAGCCCAGTTGGGCTCCACTCTCACGGCCTCGCGATAATGGTAGATGGCGCTGTTGAGAAGCCCCTTTGCCTGGAGTTGTTTGCCCTCCGCCAGTTGTTCCCGGGCCGAGGCTTTCCATGCGACCACAGGAGCGCGCCGGACGCTTCTCCTCGATTTTCGCCGCGACCTTTCAGGCAGTCGCCTTATCTGGCGGGTTCTCTTGTGGACTGAAGGGTAAGCGGCAGCCGCGGAGGCGGCGGTCGGCGAGAAGCTCAGCATTCCCCCTGCAACGGCAACCAGGAGAACAGGATGCAACTTTATGTTCATACCAAATTGATCTCTTCCCCCAATCGACAATCGGGAAGGCGCGGAAGAGTTTTCCTTTCGGGTCAAAAACAGCTCAAGCCGCCCTGGAAAATCAGGATAATTCTTTCTTTAAAACTTCCTGAACAAGTTGCGGATTGGCCTGTCCGCGCGTGGCCTTCATGACCTGGCCGACAAACCATCCGAGCGTTGCCGTCTTGCCCGCACGGTATTGCTCGGTCTGCTTGGCGTTTGCGGCAATAACCTGCCGGGCAATTGTCGCGATCTTTTCCGGGTCCGTAATCTGCTCAAGCCCTTTCTCGCTTACAACCTGGCTCGCAGTCCCGCCCGTCTGAAACATCTCGGCTAAAACGTCCTTCGCCATCTTTCCCGAAAGAGTTCCGCCCGCCACAAGTTTGATAAGGCCGGCCAGGTTTTGCGGGGTGATGGGGCAATCGCCAAGTTCCCTGCCCTTCTCTTGAAGCAGATAGGCCAGGTCGTTCAAAATCCAGTTTGCCGCAAGCTTGGGCTCGCCGCACTCCTTGACGGTTTCCTCGAAATAGCCCGCCATGGTTCGAGACTGCACCAGCAGCGCCGCATCCTGGGCGGGCAAATCGTACTGGCTGAGAAAACGGCTCTCCCGCGCGCCAGGAAGTTCCGGCAAAGACCGCCTGGCCTCTTCTTTCCATTCTTCAGTAATGACCAAAGGCAGCAGGTCAGGCTCGGGGAAATAGCGATAATCGTGCGCAAATTCCTTGGAGCGCATGCCGTAGGTCTTTTGCTCCCGGCTGTCAAACAGTCGCGTCTCCTGCTGGATTTCGCCGCCGCTTTCCAGCACTTCAATTTGCCTTCCCACTTCATAGGCCAGCGCCCTTTGCAGGAACCGGAAGGAATTGAGG
>JAJYHU010000129.1 GCA_021784615.1 Acidobacteriota bacterium
GCGTTGGGCAAGGTGTGGGCGCTCGCGTTCGCCGCGCCTGAGACCCCGCACCAGCCCTGGTGGAGGCTGTAGGGGGTGCCCGGACCGCGGATGATTCCGCCGGATATCACCTTCCGTTATGCAAATGGGGCCTCCCGTTGATATGTCTTGAGTCGGACGTATTCGGAGAAGTCCTTCGGAGGAAACCACCAGGTTGGGATTCTCGCTTCGGGGGTTAATGCCTACGACGGCTCCCATGGAGGAGTTGTGCTAGCTGACCTCAAAACGCTCGTGGAGGTAATCCGGGAGGCTGTTTCAGGTTTCGCAGGCTTTCGCTCCAGGAAGGCCCGCTCGGAAGCCGTCCTCGACCTGCTGTGCATTTACTTTGTCCTGCTTGACGTAGCGACAGAGGGCCGCGCCCTTTTGAAGTCGGCCGGCGACAGCCCAAGAATGACGATCGCCCGTGCGGCCGAAGTGGAGCGGGCGGACATTCTTTCAGAGTGGCATCACGCCCTCTGCCGCCAGGCATCCAGACTCTACTTGCTAAGCGGACGACTCTTGGGGCAGGACGCGCTTGCCGTAGCCGCACCACCATCAACCTGAAGGCCGCACAACGAGAATTGGACAACCTATCCGCCGCCCTCGAGCGGTTCCGCGTTGTTTGCACGAAATTAGCGACAAATGACGAGATTCTTACGATATCAAAGAGAGCACGCCGCCTGACCATGTATCGAGGCCAAAGCAGTTAGCACGGAGTCAGCGCATCCCGAATCATGCGGCGCGGCCTATTATAGGAGCGCCACCCGGCGATTCTCAACGCGCACCTTGTTTTCAAGAAGCAGGCAAATGGCTTCAGAATAAATCCGGTGCTCCTCTTCCAGGATGCGGGCCGAGAGCGTTTCCACCGTGTCGTTGTCGAGAACGGGCACGACCGCCTGGCACACAATGGGACCGGTGTCCACGCCTTCGTCCACCAGGTGGACGGTGCAACCGGAAAATTTTACGCCAGCTTCGAGCGCCTGCTTCTGGGCGTCAAGGCCCGGAAAAGCCGGCAGCAGGGCGGGATGGATATTCAGGATGCGGCCGGGGAACGCCCGGACAAAATAGGGGCTGAGGACCCGCATAAAGCCCGCAAGGCATACCCAATCCACCTGGTGCTCTTTGAGCGCCGCCACCACGTCCCGGTCGTAAGCTTCACGGTCTTTGCCTTGCAACGGGATAAAACGCGTGTTCAAGCCCATCGCCCTGGCCCGCGCGAGCCCCGGCGCGTTCTCCCGGTTGCTCACCACCAGGGCGATCTTTGCGGGAATCTTGCCCGCCGCGACGTTGCGCGCGATCGCCTCAAAGTTCGATCCGCGTCCCGAAAGTAAAATTCCCAGATTTTTCATAGCCCTGTCGATTCTCAGGAAAACACAGCAGATCCTTCGCTGTGCTCAGGATGACGTCACACGAGCAGCTTTTCAGCTGCCTTCTAGCGGTTTTGAACGTACCGGACTTCCGGCTTGCCACGGGCGATCCGGCCCACAACCCAAAACTTCTCTCGCTGTTTCTTCAGGGCTGCCGCAACCTTTTCCAGGTTTCGGGACGGCACGATCATGAGCATCCCAAGCCCCATGTTAAAAGTATGAAGCATTTCCTCCTGCCGAACCCTTCCCAGGCGCGCAATCATGTCAAAAAGCGGCGGCACCGGCCACGACCCCAGCCAGATTTCCGCCGAGCACGATTTGGGGAGAATTCGCGGCGTATTGTCCGTGATTCCGCCCCCGGTGACGTGAACGAGGCCCGTCACCAGACCCTTTTGAGTCAAGGGCTGAACGACCGGCAGGTAGCAGCGATGCGGGGCCAGCAGCGCTTCCCCGAGTGTGCGCCCAAGTTCCGGAACGGGCCGCGAAAGCGCCAGGCCTGCCTGCTCCAGCAAAGCCTTCCGCGCCAGCGAATAGCCGTTGGTGTGCAAGCCGAGCGAGGGCAGCCCCAGAATCGTGTCGCCGGGGCGAATGCGCCTGCCGTCCAGGATCTGCCGGCGCGGGACCCAGCCGACAATGCAGCCGGCAAGATCATATTCGTTGGGGGCGTAGAAGCCTGGCATCTGGGCCGTCTCTCCGCCCACCAGCGCGCAGCCCACCTCGCGGCAAGCCTTCGCCAAACCTCGGACGATCTCCGTCAAAATCCTCCCCCGGATTTTTCCCGTCGCCAGATAATCCAGGAAGAAAAGCGGCTGAGCGCCATGGACGGCGATATCGTTGACCGAGTGATAGACGAGGTCCGCCGCAACGCCTGCGTGGCGGTTGGCGGCGAACGCGATCTTCAGTTTGGTGCCCACGCCGTCCATGCTGGAAACGAGGACGGCATCCTTGGGCAGGCGGTCGAGAGAAAAGAATCCGCCAAAGGCGCCAAAGCCCCTTAGCACCTGAGCGTTGAAGGTTTGACTGACCAGTTTCTTGATTTCAGACTTTGCGCGGTTCGCCGCGCTGATGTCGACGCCCGCATCTCGATAGCGCATAGTTGACCGGGAACCTTGCCGAAGGACTCACCACAAGATTACAGGCATGGGATCGGTCAGAAACCCTTGCCCAGCCTGGACCAGCGTGTTTTGTCGACAAAATTCCAAAGGATGGAAGCATCAAACTTCAGCCGGTCTGACCAGTGATCGTCAATCCAGTCCTGGGTGGGAGCATCATACGACCAATAGACAAAGAGCGGCTCGCCCACAACATTCTGGAGGGGAACAAAACCCCAAAACCGGCTGTCGAGTGAATTATCCCGGTTGTCGCCCAACACAAACAGGTAACCCTTCGGAACGTGAAGGCCGTCCTTTTGAATATAGTGGGGCATTTCCCGCGCCCACTTGGGATCCAGCCCCCAAGACGCCGGCAGCATGCTGATTTCCCTGACGGGCGGTGGAAAGTTGTCCCGAAGGGGGAAAACATTGGGCGACTCGAACCTCGCATAAGGCTCTTTCAGCCGCTTGCCGTTAACATAGACCTTCTTGTCGACAATTCGGATCACGTCCCCACCGACTCCAATGACCCGCTTCACAAACATCACCGAGGGATTTCTCGGGTAGCGGAAAGCCACGATGTCTTCGCGGTGGATCCCTCTCAGGCGCGGGACCCGCAAATCCGTATAGGGAAGCTGGGGGCCGTAAAGCAGCTTATTCAGAAAAACATGATCCCCAATAAGAATGGTGTTCTCCATTGACCCGGTGGGAATGACCGTGGCTTCCGCCACAAACGTCCGGATGCAAAAGACCCCGATCAAAACGATGAGCAGCGAGCGAACGGTTTCCCACAAACCTTCGTGGCGGGCGGAACGCGGCGGTGGTGGAAAAACCGGCAATCCCGGGTCCGGTGAAGATTCTTGGCTTTTTGTCAGGAGTTCAGAAGGTCCCATGAATCTTATTCCCGGTTTCGCAGAGTAATCAGCGGCTCTTGAACGACGGTCGGGTAACTGGCCGTGTAACAGGCCAGGCAGAATCGCCCGTCCTGATCCTCAACGGCCTCGCGCATTCCTTCCAATGAAAGATAACCCAGCGTGTCCGCCCCCACATAGGCGCGGATCTCTTCCACGCTGTGGTTGGAGGCAATCAATTCCTTTTTGGTAGGCGTGTCGATTCCGTAATAACAGGGCGAAACGGTGGGCGGGCAGCTAATGCGCATATGAACTTCGCTTGCGCCAGCCTCCCGGACC
>JAJYHU010000005.1 GCA_021784615.1 Acidobacteriota bacterium
TTCCGATCTCGGCGCCATCAAGAGCATTTACGATAAGGAACTCGGCAAGGAACTGGTGAATCCAGCCAGCCCCTATCGCGCCAATCAGTACCTTTACGTTACGGGTGGCGACGGGACGCGGATTATCCGACTGAACTTCGGCCGAGCCGTGCCCAAACTTACCGTTCACCCTTCGAACGGCGGGCTCGTGACGGGTATCCGAAAGACCTCTTACGGAACCATCATGACTTACGAAACCAGCGGGATGAACGCGCCGCACATCAAAACGGATATCATCCTCTTCAACGATCAAAAGAAGATTGAAATTGTCGATCACCTCGACAAGCAACCTGCGATGCACAATGAAGCGGTCTACTTTGCCTTTCCCTTTGCCATCGCCCATCCGGAGTTCAGTTACGAAATCCAGAATGGATGGGTGGACCCCGCGCGGAATATTCTGAAGGGCGGCAGTCTGGAGTGGTTCACGGTACAGCACTGGGTGCGCGTGGGCGGCGCTCAATTTTCCGTGGGTTTGGTTCCTGTGGATGCTCCGCTGGTTTGCCTGGGAGACATCAATCGCGGGACGTGGCCGAAGAAGTTCCAGCCGAAAGATGCCACGGTCTATTCGTATCCCATGAACAATTACTGGGACGCGAATTATGCCCGCGTGCAAAAAGGCCATTACACTTTTCGCTATGTCCTGACCAGCGGTGAGAATCTTTCACCCGTATCACTCGCGCGGTTTGGACGCGATGCGATGACGCCGCTCGAACACGACCCGGTCATCCCCGCTAAAGACAAGTATGACAATCCTCCCCGGCCGCTCTCACCGGCGCCGCACAGTTTCCTTGCCGTCAGTTCGCCAAACGTGGTCGTGGAGGACTGGAAGGCCGCGATGGATGCTGATGGGACCATCGTGCGTCTCCTGGAGGTTGGAGGCCAAAGCACGACGGCCAAACTCACGTTTCCGATGTTCCATTTGCAGCGGGCCTGGATCACCAACGCCGTCGAGCAGAATCAGTCGCAGCTGAGCGTGAAAGGGAACTCACTGGAAGTTCCCGTAAAGCCGCATCAGATCATTACGTTGCGGATCGTTGCCTCTGAGTGACGTTATCGAGGCTAATTAGCCGGATGTCTGATCTTTTGGGCCGGAAGTGAGCAGTCGTCTGTACCGTGTGCGCGCATCCTCTAATTCCTGGCTGAAGGCTTTCACTTCGCTTTCCCGATAAGCTTCGCTCGAGACGAATTGGGGATCGCGCAAACGGCTGCCGATGTAGTCCAGCACTTCCGTGCGGTATTTCACCAACTGCGGGAGGTCTTTCTGATTTCGGAAGCTCTCGCCGTTCACCAGAACATAGACAGGAGAAGTGTGAGCCAGGGCTCCATTGTGTGACTTCACCCGAGCTGCAATCCACTGGCTTTCCTCCGCCTTGAGATGGAAGTCGATCTTTAACTCGTGCTGGTCGGGGTTGCGGGACTCGGCGGAATGGATCACCCGGCCCTGGCTGATCACTTCAAGCGTTTTTGGCGAACCGATGCTTGCGGGCGCCCAAGTCCGGACGCGGATTCGCACACGGCGATTCCGCTGAACCTTTAGTTCATTTCCCGGGATGGCTCCCTCAGCCGTCACCGTTAACATGGGGCCGTTAGTGACAAAAGTTCGTCCTGCTTTCATCGCTGCAAACCAGGCATCGGCGGAGAAATCCGGTCCGGTATGGGCGTACATCCGCACCTCGCCGATGGTGTTACCCCACGGAAGGTCCGTGCCGGCGGAAGCCGTCAGCTTGAAGCCCAGGTTCAAAAAGTCGTAATAATCCTTGAGGCCAAGCATCCGGAATTGCAGGATCTCGAGGAAGTCCACCTTATTGCGAACAACGTTGATGGTGGCGTCCCAGACTGCATAGACCTGCTCGCGTGGCGATGCTTGCTGGGCAAGCTGCCGGGCCCAGGCAAGATGGGCGTAGCCTGCCAATCCCCCTTGTGCATGGATTCCGTCGAACACAACGTCGTAAAGGCGATAACGGGAAACATCGCGAACGGGTGCCTTGAGGTTCAATCCAATCGCGTGTCCTTGTCCCCCAATATGCATGCGAGGATCTTCCTGGCCCGAAGCCAGCACATGATCCCCATGCTGGTAGCGTTAATGCGCCCCGTAGCCTTCCTGCTCAAAATAAGTTTTGTGTGGGTCACCCATGCGCAGAATGTTCGACACGTGCACATCCTCCGCGCGGGTCCACGTCATGAGGAGTTCATTTTGATTCGGCGTGACTCGGACCATGTGGACGTGGTCGTCGCCGGAGTACCAGCCGAGCTTGGGCATGTTTACCCAGCGGTAAAGAAGAACTTTACGGTTTAATGTTTCACCTTCAGCAATATCGAACTCTTCGAAAAGAGGTCGGAATTCGATTCCCCTTGCTACCGCAAGCCGCCACTTGCCTACGGGAAGAATGATGGAAAAGGGCTTGGAAACAAAATAAGTGGCCGGTTCCCGCCAAAAGGGATAAGAAGATTTCCCGCCGTAGACAGAAGACCGTGTGTCATTACTGTGATAGTCGCCTCTTGTGACCCTCACCGGCCCTATGTCTCCCGGCTTCCAGGAGGGAAGGCCTTCATAAAAATCGCGGGTTGTTGTGTACGGAGGCGCCGTTCGGCCATCGGGCGGTATGCGCCACTTGTGGTCGGCAAGAGACGTGATGCAAACCATGGCCGGCACCGCTTCCTTTGTGGCGCCGTCGCGAATTTCCACTTGGAGCATGCCCGTAGCCTCGGTCGCCGCTGCCGCGTGTTGTGGAGCGATCAGTCCACTGGATAAGGCAACGCTCGTCGCCTTCAGAAAGTCGCGGCGCGTAAAATCCTTTTTCGGCTCAGCGAGATCTTGTGTTGGCGGCTTCTTGGCTTTCACTTTTTCTCCCTTCGGTGCTCAGATATGGCCCTGCCGTTTACGGAATGTATCCTGAGCCGACCCTGGTGTGATGTCAACCTGCCTGAATAACCGCAGGCCGAAGGCGCTGACGGCGATCAGCAGAACGCTGATTATGAACCTATCCCTTGCCTGGTCGTACCATGCCGCTTGCGCCGCCAGGATCAGTCCAGCCAGCAGCAGCAGCGCCAGGGAAATGCCCCGGTGGAAACGACGAATCTCCGATTGAACCCAGGAATCGACGCGATGCTCGATCTCGCGGCCATCGTCGGAATCGGTGCAGTCGGGTTTCTTGTGGCAGCAGTTGCAGATGTGCCCCGGCGCGCGGTAGCGCACGACGTTGTGCTGATGGTCCGCGGAATGGCGCCGGAGCATCTGTCCCGTCGGGCACTCCCAATGGTCGAACTCCCGATGGTACTTGAAGCCGGTCACGCGCATCTGCTCCGTCCGGCGATGGGAATGCTTGGCCAGCCATTCTAGCAAGACTGCGACGCCCACCAGAAATATCGAGTATCCTCCTGCTATCAGCACTTCAGCGTGGAAGCCGTCAATCATCACTTCACTCCAGAAGACTCCACGATCTCAGTAAAGAGGCTTTCCGCCGGTTGCTCAGCCGTAATCTTTGGCGCCACATGGCGGGCTCCGAGCCACGCGAGGTAAACAACCGGCAACACACCGCCCACAATGAACAAGGCGTCGCCGGGTAGCCGCAGCCACTCAATCAAGGCGTTCAAATGGCCTGTCAGGTACTGGAGCGTGCGCGCGT
>JAJYHU010000038.1 GCA_021784615.1 Acidobacteriota bacterium
TCATCAAACCCGAGCAGCTCCTGACTATCGTGAGCAAGGATCATTTTCGATACGTCCAGGATCAGCTCGCTGATCGTCCGCCGGGAGCTGTAATCGTCCAGCCGCTTAATCGCGAGACTGGTCCGGCTATACTATATTCGCTCCTCCATGTTTACCAGCGCGATCCTGAAGCAACGGTGTGCTTGTTCCCTTCGGATCATTTCGTATTGAACGAGCAAAGTCTTATTGAACATCTTGAATTCTCCTCCGAGTTTATAACAGGCAATCCGCAGTCTGTCATACTCTTAGGCGTTGATCCGCAGCGGTCTGAAGGCGGATATGGCTGGATTGTCAAGGGTGAACGGATCACCGGCAACGGAACGAAACAAGTGTACCGGGTTTCACGGTTTGTCGAAAAACCCGATAGGTCCACTGCAAACCAGCTTTTCGACAAAGGCAACCTATGGAACACGATGATCTTTGTCGGAAAGGCGAAGACGCTCTTGGCGTTATTCAAAATGTTTATTCCAACCGTGTATCAGGCTTTCTGGAGAATACGGGACGTTCTCGGCTCATCTCTCGAAGCACAAATTATTAAGGAAGTATATTCAAAGCTATCTTCCGTGAATTTTTCATATTCAATTCTCGATAAGAATCCCGTTGGACTTCGTACCGTAAAACTGCAAGGAGCATATTGGAATGATTGGGGAGATGAGGATCGGATCCGGTCGGATATTACACGCTTCTGTACGGTAAATGTAGCCCCGCCTGTTTCTTTACCGTTCGCAATCAGGTCCGACGCACCCGTTGTACGCCTTGAAACGCCGTGATGGCACACGACATGTTTGCAAACGCGAAAGAGAAAAGGCCGGGGGAAGCAAAGACATCGCAGGACGCGTGATCCTGTTCAGTAAGAACCCGGTGCGTCAAGGAATGTGGCAGCTGATAGAACCACTAAGGAAAACCTATAACAGAGAGATTTGAGAGGGAAGACATGGAAGAAAGTCCTTGTGCAAGAAAACCGCCCGCTCCCTCGATGCCCGGCAGCATACCCAAACTCCTCAACGCTTATTATTACGCCGGGCCTAGTCATTCGGAGGAGAACTCATGAGCAAGAAAGCACGTGTCAGCCACCCGATGTACAACCTTCTGCCAACGGAAATCGATGGTTTTGATTCTCTGGCTGAGCTGGCGCTGAATATGCGATGGTCATGGAATCACGCTACCGACGAAGTCTGGCGGCAGCTGGACCCGGAACTGTGGGAAGTCACGCATAACCCGTGGGCAGTCCTGCAAACGGTTTCGCGCGACAGGATCGGCCGCGTGTTGGCAGACCCCGTTTTTCGCAAGAACATCGATGGCTTAGTACACAACAGGCGGCAAGTGCTTGAGGCGCCTGCGCAGTTTCAGCAGGATCATCCGCAATCGCCCCTGACCTGCGCCGCTTATTTCAGCATGGAGTTCATGTTGAGCGAGGCACTCCCGATCTACTCCGGAGGACTTGGCAATGTGGCTGGCGATCAGCTTAAGGCTGCTAGCGATCTGGGGGTTCCGGTTGTTGCCGTTGGACTGCTGTACCAGCAAGGCTATTTCCGTCAGGTGATTGACAAGGATGGGGCACAAGAGGCAATTTATCCTTATAACGATCCCGGACAGTTACCGATCACCCCCTTGCGTCAGGCGAACGGCGAGTGGCTGCGGTTGGAAATTGTGTTACCCGGCTACTCGGTATGGCTGCGTGCCTGGGAGGTTCAGGTCGGCAGAGTGAGACTTTACCTGCTTGACAGTAATGACGCAGCTAACATTCCCGCTCATCGGGGGATTACCAGCGAGCTGTATGGCGGTGGGCCGGAGTTGCGCCTCAAGCAAGAACTGCTCCTCGGAATCGGCGGTTGGCGGCTGCTTGGAGCGCTTGGGATCAAGCCGGAGGTCTGTCATCTGAATGAGGGGCACGCTGCCTTTGCGGTCCTTGAGCGTGCCCTGAGTTTCATGCATGAGACCGGGCAACCCTTCGAAGTCGCATTGGCTGTCACTCGGGCAGGAAACCTCTTCACCACGCACACGGCGGTGGCCGCCGGTTTTGACCGTTTCACTCCGGCTCTTATCGAGCAATACCTCGGCGGTTATGCCCGGCAGAAACTCGGTATCACACTCAACGACTTGCTAGCCTTGGGCCGCGAGGACCCCAGTAATTCTTCGGAGAGTTTTAATATGGCCTTTCTGGCCATCCGCGGCAGCGGAGCAGTGAATGGAGTAAGCCGGTTGCATGGGAAAGTCAGCCGCCGGCTCTTTGAGCCTCTCTTTCCACGTTGGCCGGCGGACGAGGTGCCCGTCGGGCACGTGACCAACGGAGTGCACATGCCGACGTGGGACTCGGCGGCGGCGGATGATCTGTGGACAGAAGCCTGCGGAAAAGACCGCTGGTTGGGGCCAACTGAAAACTTGGAGCATGATATTCGCCGCGTCTCCGACGCCAGGCTCTGGCAATTTCGGGTTGCCGCCAGCAGGACTCTTGTCGATTACGCCCGAGAGCGATTGTCCCGTCAACTGGCCTCCTCGGGCGCATCACCCGATGCGGTTGACAGGGCGAAACATCTATTTGATCACAACACATTGACACTTGGTTTTGCGCGCCGCTTTGCGACCTACAAAAGGCCGAACCTGCTGCTGCACGATCCGGTGCGGCTGCTTCATCTGCTGACAAATCCAGAGCGCCCGGTTCAGCTCATTATCGCGGGAAAGGCGCATCCGGCAGACAATGCCGGGCAGGCACTGATTCAGGAGTGGATAAAATTCATCCGCCAACCAGAGGCGCGCCCCCACGTCATTTTCCTGAGCGATTACGACATGCTCTTGACCGAGCATCTTGTGCAGGGGGTGGACGTCTGGATCAACACGCCGTGGCGGCCATGGGAGGCGAGCGGGACTAGCGGCATGAAGGTGCTGGTGAATGGAGGCATCAATTTATCCGAATTGGACGGCTGGTGGGCAGAAGCCTTCACACCTGAAGTGGGGTGGGCGCTAGGGGACGGTCGCGAGCATGACGATGACCCCGCCTGGGACGGTGCCGAAGCCAATGCGATGTACGACCTGCTCGAACGGGAGGTTATTCCGGAATTTTATACGCGTGACGAGAACGGGATTCCTACTGCATGGGTAAAGCGAATGCGCGAAAGCATGGCGCGGCTGACACCGCGCTTCTCTGCCAACCGCGCGGTGCGAGAATATACCGAGCAACACTACCTTCCCGCTGCCGCTGCCTACCGTGAGCGCGCTGCCGATAAAGGTGCATATGGGAAGCAAATGGTCGATTGGAAGCGCAGTCTGGAACAGAAATGGCACATGCTGCGCTTCGGCGAAGTGAAGGTTGAGACTCGCGGCGAGCAGCACGTATTTGAAGCTCAGGTCTTTCTCAACGACATCGACCCGAATGCGGTGCAAGTCCAACTCTATGCTGATGGAGTCGAGGGCGGCGCACCCGTTAAGCAGGAGATGAAGCGCTCGGCGAAGACAGGCACAGCGGGCCTGTTTCTTTACATCGCGGCTGTGTCTGCGGCCCGCCCATCGACAGACTATACGCCGCGGATCATACCACACCGCGACGGTGTTGCGATTCCCCAGGAAGCCGCTCAAATCCTGTGGCAGCGATGATCACATTTCCAACGGGAGGTTTTCAATCGAT
>JAJYHU010000050.1 GCA_021784615.1 Acidobacteriota bacterium
CCATGCGTCCCCCCCCCCTCAGGGAACAAATACAGCAACTCTAAAAAGCCCTCACGGCCTTTGGACATGGACGGTCGCAAAAAGCCGCCTGCCCGGCCGTTAACAATCAATGGCGGATAGCTTCACGATTTGCTCCGCAAGTTGCCCTTTCGCCCGAATTCATCTGGAGCCGAGCCGTAGCAATCTCCGCGACGATTGCCTCCAGGCCGTATTGAATAGTCCAGCCGGGAAAATGCGAGCGAAGCTTTTTCAAGTCCGTGATGTAGCAGATATGGTCCCCCAGGCGATTGTCAGGGCGGTAATGGCTGCGGACGGGAAATCCCATTGTCTCCAGCATGCCAATGGTTTCCAGGATTGACGCGCTGTTCGCCCTTCCGCCACCGAGGTTGTACACTTCACCGCATCGGGGCGCCTTGAAGAACTCCATAAAAAGCCTCGCGACATCATCGCAATGAATCTGGTCCCGGACCTGCTTCCCCTTGTATCCGAAGATGGTGTATTCACGCCCGCTTACCGCGCAATCCGTCAGATAGGCCAGATAGCCATGCAACTCCACGGCGGCGTGTTGCGGACCCGTCATGCATCCCGCTCGAAAAACTCCGACCGGCATCTGAAAGTAGCGCCCGAATTCCTGGCACAACACATCAGCGGCCAGTTTGGAAGCCCCAAAAAGCGAGTGGAGGGAGGAATCAATCGACATCTTTTCGTCGACGCCGTCTCTTCCATCCGCGTAATCGTAGCGAGTTGCACCCTCGGCCAAAGGGAGCGAATTGGGCCGGTCACCGTAAACCTTGTTCGTACTCAGGAAGCAGAACGGAGCGTCGCGGCAAAAATCCCGGGCCGCCACAAGCAGGTTCAAAGTCCCCACGGCATTAACATCAAAATCCTCGTAGGGAATAGAGGCCGCCTTATCATGGGAAGGCTGTGCGGCCGCGTGAATAATAAACTCCGGACGCTCTGCCGCAATGAGATCACGAATTCCCTCGCGATCACGAATATCCAGCTTGATGTGCCGGTAGCCCGGCAAAGATGCCCCGAGAGACTGCACCGTGGGTTCTATCGACCCTTGCTCACCGAAGAAATACCGCCGCATGTTGTTGTCAACCCCGACAACATTCCAGCCAGCCTCGCTGAACACTCGGGCACACGCTGAGCCAATAAGGCCCCCCGATCCTGTAATGAGCGCTTTCATTCCCCTCCGCACACTAAAACTACTCAGGCCGGGCCCAAAATACAAGGTGTCACGCGGGACAGTAACTCTTTAGTAAACTCCGCCCGACAAGAACGGCAAATCAATCGCCGGCTCTCTTGGTCAGGATATTTGTTTTCCTTTGTGCTCGCTTGCCAATAAATGACACGCAGAATCTGCTGTCCTGGAATACACGGGAGTGTGATTTCCATCACAGCATTGTGCCACCGCTGCTGCTAAAAGGGACGTAGGAAGTAGCAAAAGGAGGGCGACCATGAACCCTGCAGCCTATTGGGTCATCATCGTACTCGGAGCTTCCGCGCTCGGTTATTTCTTATTTCGAGCCTTTCGGGGCTTGCGGACATACTTTGAACTCAGGGGCAAACGGCTGGTAACCTGCCCCGAAAACCACCAGACCGCAGCGGTGGAACTTGACGCCAAGCACGCCGCCCACGAAGCTGTCCATCACAAACCTCAGATGCGACTAAGCACATGCTCCCGTTGGCCTGAGCGCAAAGACTGCGGACAGCAGTGTCTCGGCCAGATCGAGCAGGCGCCGGAAGACTGCCTGGTCCACAACATTGTCATCAATTGGTTCAGCGGCAAGAATTGCGTCTATTGCGGGAGGTCCATCTCGGAAGTTAAGGAGTGGTGGGTTGACCACAAACCCGCCCTGCTTACACCCGAAAAGAAGACGATATTCTGGGATGAATTCCCCGCAGAAAAACTCCCGGAACTGTTTAACCAGTGCGCGCCGGTTTGCTGGTCGTGCAACGTCACGGAAAAGTTTCGGCGGGAGCATCCGGAACTTGTCACCGACCGGGAGCCCAGCGATTTGCGGGTTAGGTACATCAAGTAGTCTGGAACGCTCTCGCCGCTTCCCGCAACGCCCACTCGCCCGCGCGGGCCGGCGTGGACGTTGTCCACCGCTTCCCGCAGCGCTTCTTAAGCGGGCCCACAGCCGTCAGTCAAGGTGGAAGACTTCTTCCAGCTCTTGCATGCCTTCGTCAGGCTGCGAAGCCTCCAGCGCTTCAAAGTACGGCGTCATGAACTTTTGCCATTGGGCGTTGATTTCCTCCTTCGCCATGTCCGCCACGGCCTGTTGCAAACTCATTGGCGTTTCAAAATATCCAAAAAGGGTGCCGTCAGGCCGCATAAACAGCGAGTAGTTGTGCCACCCGCAGCGGCGCAAGGCGGCCAGCATTTCCGGCCATACCTTTTGGTGGTGTTGCTTGTACTCAGCAATTTTGTCGCGCTTCACTTTCAGGACAAACCCTATTCTCCTCATTCTGCCTCCTTAGGACTTGATCGAGCATTTATTCATATTAGGTTGTAAAGGTCGAAAATACCTGGAAAGTATACCCGCAGTTTGCGCCGCCGCATACGATGGGGTTCAATTCGCGATGCCAGGGAAAAAATCGAGCCGCCGTCTTTTGCGCGTAGAATGCTTGAAATGTTACGCGCAGGCTTGTATAGCAAAGATAGGACAACCATAAGGAGTTTTCCATGAACCCGAGCGCGACCGCCCAAATTCCGAATTCCGTCCCCAAGGCGAATCTGGCCCGCAATCTTCTTTTGAGCGTGCTGGGCGGCTTTCTGATCGCCACCCAGACAGCCACCCCTGCCATGTCCGCCACCATGCATCAAGCGCAATCGCAGCCCGACATTCACAAGTTAATCCGCAACATGGCTTGGAATGAACTGCAGGCCGCTGAGCGGCCTGCCCACTACTATCGCTATATCAGCCGGGAGGTTTCACCCGGCGAGGCGCGCACTACGGAACAAATTCAGACCGCCCAAGGCATAGCGGAGCTTTTGCTCACGGTGAATGGAAAACCTCCAACACCAGAGCAACGGCAAGCGAACAATAATCTGCTCGCACGGCTCACCACCGATGCCCGATTCCGGCAGTCCCGGCTGAGAAATCATCGGCAGGATACCGCACGCCGCGATAGTATAATTAAAAATCTGCCGGAAGCGTTCATCTATACCTTCATGGGAAAAAGCAAGGACGGCCTCATCCATCTCAAATTTCGGCCCGATCCCCAATTCAACCCCAGTTCCCGCCAAGCCGTGATCCTGGAAGGCATGGAGGGGGAACTTTGGGTTGATCCTTCCAGCCAAAGAATGGTGAAGATTGACGGCAGGCTGATCAAGGATGTAACGATCGGATGGGGCTTCCTGGCGCGCCTTTACAAGGGCGGGCGCTTTTTGATGGAACAATCGAAGGGATCGGATGGAATGTGGCATCAGGAACTTCTCTCGGTGGACTTCGACGGAACAGAATTAATCTTCAAAGCCCTTCACGTCCACGAAAAGCTGATCCGATGCTGCTTTGAAAGAGTTCCTCACAATCTAACGATAAAGCAAGCGGTGCATAGATTGCAGGAGAATCCCGACTTGCCGGCGCATTGGGATTCCAAACTCAAGGCTATTGAGAAATCAGACGGATCCT
>JAJYHU010000179.1 GCA_021784615.1 Acidobacteriota bacterium
CTACACGCGACACGTGACTGTCTGCCCGGTCCCGCCGCTCATCTTCTCGACGACCCTCTCCGTTCGATCAGCGTTAGTCGGCGAGGTGATGAAGCGATCTTGCGGACGTAACGGCTTCAGGCTTCAAGTCCGCGGCGGAAATGGCCAGCCGTGCGTCGCGGTCCCAAAAGACCGTGCGCTCGCCGGTAGGCTGGTCGACAATAATCAAGCCAAACTGAGTCGGCGCTCCACGGACCACCCGCATGAAACAGACGTCGATGCCTTCTTCACCGAGGCTTTGGAGCTGAAACCGCCCGGCTTCGTCGCCGCCGACCGTGCCAATGTATCGCGTGCGCATGCCGAGCCGCTGGCAAGCCACAAGCGCCGTGGCAACTTGTCCGCCCGCCTGCCGGGAGATCGAACGCACGCGCTCTTTGCCGCCCAAAGGCGGAAACTTCTGGACCAGGACGACCGTGTCGGTCGCGTTCAGGCCAAGCCCCACCACGTCAACCGTTCGTTTTTGCACGATGTTCTCCGCGGACGCGCGAAACAATGGATGCTATCGCCGAAGGGGTTTCGGTCACAACAAAAATCTCCTAGCTGGCATTTGATGCTTGGCGCGCCGATTTGGAATCCGGGGCCGGCCCCGCTTGTGATATGTTGGTGGGTCGATTGGCTGTCGGCAGTTATGGCGCTGTTCCGGGCGGGACGCGAACGTCTAATCGTAGTGTACTTTTGAGGAGCGCTTTATGGAGAAGGTAAGAGTAGGCATTATCGGCTCAGCCTTTGTTTCAAACCTTCATGCCGAAGCATTCCAGGAAGTTTCCCAGGCGGAAATCGTAGCGGCTTGT
Organism: Acidobacteriota bacterium; assembly: GCA_021784615.1. GTDB lineage: Bacteria > Acidobacteriota > Terriglobia > UBA7540 > UBA7540 > JAMCXS01. The sequence continues at coordinate 831 of JAJYHU010000179.1, forward strand.
TCAGCAAATCAGGAGCATGTTGAGGCGTTCGCGCACAAGTGGAAGATTCCATCGGCGGTGACGGATTATCGCAAGCTGATGGACCTCAAAGATGTGGACGTGGTGGTGGTGGGCATTCCCAATGATTTGCACCGTGAAGTGGTTGTGGCCGCGGCCGAAGCCGGCAAGCACGTGATCCTCGAAAAGCCCATCGCGCACACCCTGGAGGATGCGGACGCGATGATTGCGGCGTGCAAAGAGCACGGCGTGAAGCTCATGTATGCAGAGACAATCTGCTTCTCGCCGAAATACGTCCGGGCCCGGCAACTGGTTGCTGAAAACGCCATCGGGGAGCTTTATATGGTTAAGCAGGGCGAAAAACACTCCGGCCCGCACTCGGACTGGTTCTACGATGCCGAGCGCTCGGGTGGCGGCGCGCTGATGGATATGGGATGCCACGGCATCGAATGGGCGCGGTGGATGTACGGCAAGTCCAAGCCCAAAAGCGTCACGGCCCATTGCCAGCTTGTCTATCACAAAGGGCGCACCCAAGCCGATGACAATTCCGTGGTGATCCTGGAGTTTGAGGACGGCGCAATCGCCGTGATTGAAGACAGTTGGGCGCGGCAGGGCGGCATGGACGATCGCATTGAGCTTTACGGAACGGCGGGCGTGGTCCATTGCGACTTGCTTCGCGGTAGCGCGATGGAAACCTATAGCAGCAAGGGTTACGGGTATGCCGTGGAGAAGGCCGGTGGAACCAAAGGATGGACGTTTACGGTTTTCGAGGAGCCTTATCTTTACGGCTTCCCGCATGAGATGCGCCACTTTACGCGCTGCGTCCTTGATGATGAAGAGCCGATGGAAAGCGGTGAAGACGGCCGCGCTACACTGGAGATTATTTACGCCGCCTATGAGTCGGCGGGAACGGGCAAGCGCATTCCCTGGCCGTATCAACCCCTGAACCCCGGGCGCGTGCCGGCGGCGGCGTGGATCGAGCGGTAGCGCATTCGGCGCTGCGCCTGGAACAATTGTGAGTGAACGATAAATTCATTTCAATCGAAGTGGATAGGAGCATCCCTGATGAAACGACTTGGACTGTTGTTAAGCATTTTCCTGCTTGCCGGCGCGGTGGAACCGGCAAAGGCGCAGGGCTTTCCGCAACCCCCGCAGATTTCTCCTCACCAATTTGCCTTGATGGCCTGGGGCGATTCGCCCTCTGACCCCAAGCAGCTTGATTGGATGCGGCAGGCAGGACTGAACATCTCCGGCTTTTGCTCTCCGGCTGATCTCAACAAGGTGAAAGCGGCGGACCTTTCCTGCTTTGTGAGCGACCCGCGCGTAAATGGCTACGATTGGGCGAAGATGCCGGACAAGGGGCAAGTTTTAAAGAACGTCACGGCCGCCGCGCAGGAGCTGCAAAATCATCCGGCCGCGCTTGGCTTCTTCCTGCGGGACGAACCGGGCGCGCCATTGATGCCGGGCCTCGGAGAAGTCGTATCGGCGGTAAGGCATGCCGCGCCCGGTGCGTGGTCGTACATCAACTTGTTTCCGAACTACGCGACCGAATCGCAACTGGGCACGCCAACCTACGACGCCTATGTGCGGAAGTTCATCGACGAGGTTCACCCTTCGTTCTTCAGCTATGACAACTATTCGTTGATCGACGGCAAGATGACGGAGCGCTATTACACGAATCTGGCCACCGTCCGGCGCTTGTCCCTCAAAGCCGGCATTCCGTTTTGGAACGTGGTTCTTGGCGACACGCTCTTTAATTATATGGAGCCAAGTTATGCAACTTTCCGCCTGCAGGCGTACAGCACAATGGCTTACGGCGGACGAGGAATTTGCTACTACCAATACTTTGCGTCTCCGCACGGCAACTATCGGCTGGCTGCCGTCGACCAGTTCGGAAACCGGACGCCGACATGGGGCAAAATGCAGCTTATCAATAACCAGATCCGAGAGCTTGCTCCGTGGCTGGCCCGGCTGCGCAGCACGGGCGTCTACCACTCCGACCCGGTTCCCGAAGGGGAAAAGCCGATGTCGGAGAGCAGGCTGGTCAAGGACGTCGTGGCCCATAACCACCTGAAACCTTCCACTCCGGCGCCGTATCTGATCGGTGAATTCATGGACAGTGATGGGCACCCGTTCCTGATGATCGTCAACAAGGATCTGGGAAATTCGATTAGCTTCGCGATTCACTTGAAGCAGGAAAACAAGCACTTGTATCAGATTTCTCCATACGACGGAAAGGAACAGTTGTTCCAGGGTGAGATGATGTGGCTGTCGCCAGGGGCCGGCGCGCTTTTCGAAATCAAATAGGACTTTTGCGGCGTTTCCGTCGGTAACGCGAAGCGTCCGGAGGTCCGGCAGAGGATGCAAGCTGTCGTCCAGGGAGGGTCAAGAATGGCAAAAGATCATGATGATTCCATAAATCCGGCGCGCAGGAAATTTTTCAAGACTTGTGCCGGCGGCGCGGCAGCCGCAATGTTGGGAGGGCAGCCGCGTGCTGCAGCAGCGGAAGCGGTGGCAGGCCAGTCCGCGGCGGCCGTGCCTGTCCAGCCTCCATCCCCTGAATGGACGCGGGACTTGATCATTTACGAAATCGCCACGAAGGGGTTCACCTCACCCCAAGGCCCCGAGACCGGAACCTTCGATAGTCTGAAAGCCAGGCTGCCCTACCTCCAGGACCTTGGGATCACGGGAATATGGTTGACCGGATATTCGCTGTGCGATCCGCATCACTTCTACAATATCTGGACGCAATACGCCGTGATCGAACCGGACAAGCTCGATCCATCGCTCGGAACTGAAAGGGAGTTCGCAT
>JAJYHU010000148.1 GCA_021784615.1 Acidobacteriota bacterium
GCCCGATTCTTTCCGCCTTCTTTACTTTCTGCGTTTATGTTGTGGGAAACTTTCTCGGGGATATTCGCTGGCTCGGGCATCAAAGCGGAAGCACGATATTCGAAAAGATCACCTCGGCCGTTTACTACCTGCTGCCGAACTTCAGCGATTTTCAGGTGATTTCGCAATCGGCGCACGGCAGCGCCGTTCGTTGTTATTTGCTCGTGTCGGGTTCGCTTTATGCTTTGCTGTACGTGACGATCCTCATTTCCGCGTCGATCCTGATTTTCGAAGAACGGGAATTCTGATGAAGCCAGGAAGCGAAACGCGCCGCCGGGGCGGGCAGGTCTGGCTGTGCTGGTTTCTCCTGGCCGGAGGCTTGGCGGCGCTTTGGCCCATCCAACGCGCGATTGACAGGGTTTCGCAAAGCTCCGGCGGAAACCGCGAGATCCTCTATTTCCACTCAGGAAAAACCCTGCGAGAGCTATCAATGGGAAATGCGGGCTTGCTGGCGGATATTTATTGGACGCGCGCCGTGCAGTATTTTGGGCGGAAGCGGATTGCCCATGCCAGGAGCTTTGAACTTCTGGCGCCGCTGCTGCGCATCACCACTGAGCTTGATCCCCACTTGCTTGTTGCGTATCGCTTTGGGGCCATTTTCCTGGCCGAAAAACCGCCGGAAGGTGCCGGTGAGCCCCGGCAGGCGTTGCAACTGGTTCGGCAGGGGATTGTGGCGAACCCCGGCTATTGGCGCTTCTGGCAGGATCTCGGCTTTATTTATTACTGGGACTTAAAGGATTACAAAATGGCTGCACGCGCTTTTGAAACAGGGAGCGAGCAGCCCGGAGCGTATGTCTGGATGAAGGCGATGGCCGCAACGATTACGGCCGAGGGAGGAGAATTCCAAACTTCCCGCGTGCTGTGGTCAGAGATTTATCGCCAGGCGGAAACGGAAACCATCCGGCGCAGCGCTCTTGCGCACCTCGATGCCTTGCGGGCAGAGCAGGACATCCGGCAGCTAAACGCTCTTGTGGCTCGCTACCGCCGGGAGCGCGGACAGGCTCCCGGTTCGATCAGAGGTTTGGTCCAAGCAGGATATCTTAAAGGCCTTCCGCTTGATCCTTCCGGAGTCCCGTATGTGCTTGGGCCGGATGGAAAGATAACGGTAGGACCGCGCAGCAGGATTGACCGCCATTTGCTCCGTGAGCCTTCATCCGCGCCAGAGACTCATCCTCAGATTTCGGGGAGCCGATGAAACGGGAAGAGATCGTGCAGACTCTTAATGCAGGTTGGGCGCAGGCGGTGGTGTTGTGAGAGGCGGCAGCAGCGGGCAGAAGGTGCAGGGTGGCGGCCGCTCTTTGCGCAAGCTTTGGACGGAAGGCTCGGACGCGTCGCTCGTTGCCGTTCTGGTTCTTTGCGCGACGCTTCCGTATCTCAACACGCTCTTCAATAGCTTTGTTTATGACGACAATCGCCAGGTTCTCGCTAATCCTTATTTAAAGAGCTTTCACTACCTTCCCAGGGTATTTGGCACGACGGTATGGTCGTTTGTGGGCGCGCAAGGGGTCTCAAACTATTACCGCCCCATGATGACGCTCGGATACCTGTTTTGCTACCAGGTATTCGGTCCACTGGCCTATGGGTTCCACATGGTCAATGTTTGCCTGAACGCCGCGGTTGTCTGCCTGATGTTCGTTGTGGCGCGGCAGATGTTTCACGACCGGGCGCTGGCGTTCGCGGCGGCCTGCCTTTTTGCCCTTTATCCCGTCCACACGGAAGCCGTGGCCTGGATCGCAGCGGTAACGGACCTGGAGGTGACGTTCTTCTACTTGCTGACGTTCTGGCTCTTTTTGAATGTCGCGCGGCCCGGCGGCAAACGCTCGGCGTGGGTTGAACTTGCCATGGCGGCGAGTTTTGCTCTCACCATCTTTTCCAAGGAGCAGTCGCTGACGCTGCCCTTGGTGGCAATGGTTTATGAGCACTTTTACAGAGACGACCGCCGCCAAACAACCTGGGGCCAGAAATTCGGGCGGTACGGCGTCCTGTGGCTGATGGATTTCACGTACATTCTTTTCAGGGTTCAGCGTTTGGGCGCGTTTGCGCCGCAGATTCAACTGTCGCGCTTGGGCTGGTATTCGATCATCCTGTCGGCGATTGTCCTCGTCGGGCAATACGTCCGAAAACTTTTCTGGCCTTTGGAGCTTTGCGCCTATTACGTTTTCCATAAGGGCGCATCCGCCTTTGATCCGCGCGTGATGGCGGGCATTGTGATTCTGCTTGCTTGTGGGGTGGTGTTTTTTACGCTTTGGAGGCGCACAAGGATGGCCACGTTCGGGTTTGTGTGGTTTTTTGCAACGCTTGCGCCCGTGCTGGACGTTCGTTTCCTTGCCGGCAATGTTTTTGCCGAACGGTACCTTTATTTGCCCTCGGTGGGATTCTTCTGGCTGATAAGTTGGGCGGGAATGCGGTTGTGGAGGGCGGCCATGTCGGAACGGGTCCGGCGAGGTCTGCTAGCCGCGGCGGCCCTGGTTGCGGTGCTCTTCGCAGTCCGCGTCGTAACCCGCAATCGCGACTGGCACGATGATCATACCCTTTACACGCAAACCCTCAAGATCTCTCCTGATGCCATTCATATTCGGGAAAACCTGGGAGTGGTTGATTGGGACCATGGGAACATTGAGGGCGCTGAAAAACAATGGAGGATGTCGCTCAAAATCAACCCCAACAGCCCCATTTCCCTTAACAACCTTGGCCTGGTTTATGCAAAGCGAAAAGAATACGCGGAGGCCGAGCGTTACTTCCAGGAAGCGATGCGGAGGAAGCCTGACTACACCGATCCGCACTTGAACCTGGGGAGCATGGACCTGGACCTGAAAAAGTATCAGGCGGCGGAATGGCAGCTTCGCGCGGCTGTGGCTCTCTCACCCTTGATCCCAAGCTGCCGCAACAAACTGGGAAAACTCTATTATGAAGAAGGCCGATTGTCCGAAGCGGAAAGAGAATTTTCACGATCCGTCGCCGCCGACTCAAACTACCAAGGGTACGATGGGCTGGGTGACGTATACTTAAAGAAGGGGGAAAACAGGCAAGCCCGGCGGGCTTATGCGCAAGCGGCGGCGCTGAATCCGGTCGACTCGCATGCGTACTTCGGGTTAGCGAAGGCTGCCGCGAGGGAAGGCCGGAAGTCGGAAGCTCTCAAGGAGTACGCAAAGGGGTTTGAGACTGATCCAAACAACCCCCAGGCAAAAATTGCCGTCCAAAAGCTGAGGTTGGAAAGAACGAATGGGAAGAAACTCCAAACACTATAAATTCCAAGTCGGTTTTCATCGTGTGAAGCTCCATATCCTTGCCGGGATTGGTCTATTAATCCTTCCCGGCTTTTTACCCGGGGCGAGCCTCCCTGAACGGCTGCCTCTCGATCAATTTATCAAGAACGTTCAGAAGAGCTATCACGGCGTGCATGCGCTGCGGGCGAGCTTCAAGCAGACGTACACCGCCGACGGTAGAACCCGCGTGGAATCGGGTACGGTTGTTTTTGCCCGGGGCGGCCGCATGCGCTGGGATTACCAGGAGCCCAACAAAAAGATCTTTCTGTCGGATGGAAAGGAAGTTCTGCTTTATCTTCCTGCTGATAACCAGCTCAACCGGTCC
>JAJYHU010000310.1 GCA_021784615.1 Acidobacteriota bacterium
GGACCGGGCAGTTGCGCGGGCCAATAAAAGGCTAGCGATGTTCGCGCACACAATGAACAGCACAAGTCCCACTGCGCCGAAGAGCATCCAGAGCTTTGAACGGATGTCAGAAACAAGGTGATTTTTCAGGAATACGAGATGAATGGGAGGCCGGTTCCATAACCGTGCAATGCTCTTGTCGGTATCGAGCATTCCCGGATGAGCGGCTTCATACTGGCGATCAATAAGAGCGAGTTCTGCATTGGCCTGTGAAATATCGACGCCCCGTTTCAACCTGCCAAAAACCTGCAAAATGGGGCTGATGTGCCGTGACTGCGGGTTGAGAACTGACCATTCTGAAGGTCTTGTCAGCCAAACGTCCATCACTGTAGACGGAAAATGAAATTTTGGCGGCAGGACGCCGATGATGGTAAACGCCGCACCCGCCAGGGTCACTGATCGGCCTATTATGGATGGATTCCTATTGAATCTTCGCTGCCAGAGTTCTGCACTGATCATCGCCACGGCTGGTCCGCCCGGCGTATCCTCCGAGGGAAGAAAACTGCGGCCTAGCAATGGCTTGACTCCGAGAATATCGAGGAAATTGCCTGAGACTCGCGTACCCTTCAAAACCTCCGGTTGACCGTCGCCGGAGAGAGCCAAATCCTCTTTGCCACTGTATGCTCCGAGGCCTTCATAGGATCGGGCGGAGGCACGCATTTCCTCGAAGTGGATCGGCGTAATGCTGCTGCTAGGCAAGACCAGGCGGTCTGGGTCGTTGTAGTCGAGGGACTTCAACAAGACGGCACGAATAACAGAAAACATCGCTGTGTTTAACCCAATGCCGAGCGAAATCGTGAGGATTGCCGTGATCGCAAACCCAGGAGATTTGCGCAGTTGTCGCAGCGCATAGCGCACATCGCGCAGCAGGCTCTCTATCCACGGTAAGGTGGCCCGTTCGCGGTAAGCCTGCTTGGCCTGTTCCACGCCACCCAGCCGAATCAGTGCCTGCCTCCGCGCTTCCTCTCGCGACAGGCCAGCGCGCATGCCCTCTTCGGTATCCATGGCGATGTGCGATTCCAGTTCCGACTGAAAGTCGTCTTCTGTCCGGCTCCGACCGAGCAGGCCGCACAGGCGTATCCAGAAAGCGCGCAGAGTCTTCATCACATATCCTTTCGACCTTGTCCGTGAAGGTTTTTCAGGTTCGGGCCTTGTAGCCTCGTGCCATTCGGTTCATGCCTCTTCAGCGGGGGCGAGAAAACGCGCCACAATCTCCGTGGTCTGCTCCCACTCGGCGGCGGCCTTCTTCAGACGGCGCTGGCCCGCTTTCGTCAGCTCGTAAAACTTTGCCCGGCGATTGTTTTCAGACGTTCCCCAGCGCGAACGGATGTACCCCTCCTGTTCGAGCTTCAGCAGCGCCGGATACAGCGTGCCGTAGTTCAACTGCAACAGGTCGCCGCTGGTCTGCTCGATGCGCCGCGCCAGCCCGTAGCCGTGCTGCGGCCCCAGAGTTTCCAGTGTCTTCAGCGCCATCAGCGCCAGCGTTCCCTGCCATACATCGGCTTTTTCGCCCATAGACTCTCCTATTGCCAACAAATAGGAGAAGCATACACCACGATCTATGAGAAAGCAATAGATATATTCTCAGTATGTCAAGGACAGGGCAAAACCTGGCTACCGCAGCAGAGTAAATGTATGCTCCGTCACAGTACTCCACCCGCGAAGCGTTCTGTGTCCGCCAGCATCAGCCGCAACCAGGTCCAGCTAGCAAAGCTGTGGCGAAGCTGATGTAAGTGCATCCTTGTCTCCGGTCACGCAGGATACGGTTGATTCGCGGAAGATTGATTGCGGCACGACCACATGATTTTTCACATTTCAACTGCTACAGGAATACGAGTCCGGTCGATGCACAAGAAGCCGTTCAGTAACGCGTGGGCGCAAGCAACCTGGGCACATGCCGACAAATCAGCAGGGTTCACACAAAATAAAACCGCGTCGATTCCGATGCACATCCTGCTGGCGGCTGTCTTGCTGCGGGCAGTCCTCTTTGCCATGTGCGCCCAGGTATATACAGATTCTTCGCATACCCATTCGCGCAGAATATGGTTGGCACCAACCATGAATACCCAAGTCCATACCCCGCCACTGGGTCCAATCTGGTTGGCGCCAACCACATTTTGCGTGATGCATTGAGGTTCGATAGCAGGGATAATGCGGTGGAAAATTTTCGGGATGATCCGTTAACAACTTTACAAGCGGAGATTGAGTGCGAAATGCGCAATTTCCAGGATGCCTCAGCAATTACCTGAAACCCCTCAGCTCTCGCAAAGAAAATATCAGCGATCCACACTCCAGGGCGTTGCCTCCGATGAGACAGCGCCCTCGCTCTTTTCAAACTCGTAGCACGGAGCACACACACAATGATCTACGTCGTTCATCTCTACGAATGCACCCCGGAGCGGTCGTCTCTGTTCGCTTCATCCTTCGACCATGATGGACTGTTCGCGGCAATAGGGAAACACCTGACAGGCTATCTTCACACGCAGCTTCGTCAACACTCCTCTCGCCCTCAGACTTATCTTGCAATTGAATTCTGGCTCACGGAAGACGACTACCACCGTGCCCGCCGGAGCGATGCTGTGCGAGCACGGGAGGAATGGCTCAGAGCAATCACTGTTACCCAGGTCTACCTGGGCATCTTCCTTCCACGCATGGAAGGGAGCGATGAGAACGCTGCTCTGATCGGAATGCCTGCCTCAAGCTCAGAACTTCGATCATAAGTCCTTACCCTGAGACTCTCACCTAACCCTCCAGTCAACGAGAACAAATATGACCCAACTCGAGATTTCTTCTCTACCCCGCAGCCCTGAACTCGGTGTCTTGGTCGAGCAGGCCGCGAAATTCCTTGAGGCAGCCAGGGCTGGCTCGACCCGAAAGGCTTATGCCGAAGACCTGGCAGATTTTCGTCGCTTTACTGAACGGCATAGCCTTCCCTTTCTACCATCAACGCCAGAAACGGTAGCGCTTTATATCGCCGATCTTGCATCCCGCCTTTCTGTCTCGACGATCCGGCGGCGCATGGCGGCCATCACGAACGCACACAAGGAGGCAGGATTCTCCAATTCCCCGGCCTCGCCGCGCCAGCACTATATCGTGCGCGAGGTTCTCGCAGGGATCAAGCGCAAGGTTGGAACGGTGCAGCATGGGGTTGATCCACTTCTCGCTGAAGACATTCGCAAGATTGTTACCGCCGGGCCTGACAACCTCCTCGGACTCCGTGACCGGGCACTCGTATTGGTGGGATTCTCCGGCGCATTTCGACGCAGCGAGTTAACTTCGGTCCTCGAAGTGGAAGATCTGAACTTCACCAGTACCGGTCTTTCTATCAGAATGCGGCGGAGCAAAACCGACCAGGAAGGAAAGGGGCGTTCGGTTGACATCCCTTTCGGCGAGTTCTCGGAAACCTGCCCGGTTCGCGCTCTCCTCTCCTGGCTGGACGAGGCTCACATCACGACAGGCCCGGTCTTCCGAGCCGTGAACCGCCACGGCTATGTTGCCAGGAACGCCCTGTCGCCCCGCTCGGTCGCAAAGATTTTGAAGCGGGTTGCGGCGCGCGCCGGAATCAACGCGGTCTCAATTGAGA